>JASHYD010000240.1 GCA_030043175.1 Xanthobacteraceae bacterium
AAGTTGCCCATGTCCAGGTTCGTGCCGGCGTTACCGATTTCTGCCCGGTATTGCGGCATCGCGGTCGTGTGATTGTAAACGAGGTTCGTGAATTCGTCGAAATTCATGCCCGACAGGCCAATATTGCCGCGTGGTCCATTGAAAGTCGCGCCGTGGCATTGACCGCACCCCATGTTGATCATGGTGGTCTGGCCCGGAGGAGCGCCCGCTGGAACATCGACACGCCATTTGCCGGGTTCCGCCGGCTTCGGCAGCGAGGCAAAATAGGCAGCGAGATCGGCGGCATCCTTGGCGCTGACTTGGCTATCGACAAAGGCAGGCATGACGCCCCAAGGCTGACGGGCCGCCCGCAAGATCTGCGCGGCATTCAATCCGCGCCCCGCGAGATCCGGGCCGAAACCGCCTTCGCCCATGAGGCCGTGACAATCCTTGCAATCGGTCGCCCTGGGTGCGAGCCTGTCCCAATAGGCCTTGCCGGCCGCGGCATCGCCGGCGGCCTGGGCGAACGCGGCGCTTTGCGCGATCGGCAGCGCGAGAAACGCAAGTAGCAACTTTTTCATCGATTCCCTCCCCTGAAAGGCCGACGCGGTATTGCGCGTCTATCGTTTGTTTAACATCCGGGTCGCGAAACGCCAAATGGCCGACAGATCACGAGGGGGGTGGGCCCGTTTTTGTCGTTCGTCGTCCGCGGCGCCGGAGCTTGGAGATTAGCGACGTGCTCAAGGTGATGGTCCGAACTGAACGACGATAGGGGCGGCGTGAAAGGTGCACGAGACTCACGCGCCGACCCTTGCCGAGGGCGCCACAACGTCAGCTCCTGCAGGAACACCAGACGCGGTGTCGGTCTCCTTTTGCCTTGCAGCTTATTACTGCAACGGATCCTGAGGAGCTTCAGCTGCAGTGTTGACGATAGCCCCCGTACTGTTCATGGTTGCCGGATCGGGGCCTCGTCCCTCGGCAAAGGCGAGGTCCTCCATACGCCGTCCACGCAACAGCCCGGGGAGGGCATAGTTTCCTTCGACGCAGCGCGGCTCGTAGTAAATCCTGTTCTCCTGATCGCTCTCCTTGCTGAACTCTTGCTTGACCGTCCACGGCAGGATCCACACGGTGGGGTCTTCGATGGTGATGGTGTACTCAAGCGAGGTTGGCCCAGTGCGCGTCCAACGCTCGATCAGGTGCAAGTTCTCGCGGGAACCCTGGTAATCAGTTTTCGGACTGAAGTTCGTAACGTCGATAACGAGGGAATTGCCGTCCCAATGGCCGCGTGAGTCACCGTACCACTGGCGAATGTGTGTCGGCAAATGCGGGCTTCCATCCATCACAATGTTGCGCTGCCAACCTTGGCCTTGACCCACGTCGTAGAAAATCGAGACGCCGCCGGGCGTCTGCACGATGCGCCGGAAGCTACCGCCGAACGCGGTACCAAATTCCGGTAAGCCGCCGGTCAAGCAGCGAAGGCCCGAGTTGCCGTCCTCCGGACCGTCATGGCGATTAATCGCCACGGTGGTGTAGCGCGGAGGAGCTTCCGCGCGTCGCGGTGAGGGCGTCGGATCGTATTTCCCGCCCGCGCACGCTGCTGCCCTGTTCTTGCATGTGTCGGTCGCTTGCAGCAGGCCGAGACGAAATTCCCGATCGGCAGCGGCCGCCTTCTGAGCCTCTGACGTCAGAGGCGGAATCCGACCATTGGGCGGATCGACAATTCGCGACGTACGCACTCCGGTGCGCTTCGTGGATAAGAACACCGCCAAGTTGTACGCATCAGCAAGGTCCCGCTCGGTCGCGCGCCGGTCAAGCAGTGCCGATCGCTCTTTGTCTAATTCTTCCCGCTGCGCCTCGGTGAAAAATTGCTGGTTCGCATACTTGGCAGGGCGCTGCAGTGGCGTATCAAATTCATCGGTCCAAATGCCCTCCAAGTCTGGTTCGCCCCAAGGTGTTATCAGCGTTGGGGGCTGTGTCGTAGCGGCACCCGCTGGAGCCTGAGCCAGCGCCGGAATGGGTACTAAAATGACGGTAGCGGCCGCCGCAGCAATGGCCACCATTATCGTCGAGCCTAAGAACCTCTCGCGCATGATTTGGTCTCCTTTGCCCGGCAGTCTCTTAATTTCCAACCGGGTTCCTCCGATGAACTCGAACTGGGCTGATGGTAGCGATTTTCGGAATGTGAGCAATCACGTCGCTCATTTCCGCACAGCGGGATCATTGCTGTGGCGTGGACGGCCCCGATGGCATCGTTTCTGCCATATGAGGTCGTCGAGATCTCATCATACCGCTTCCATATCAGATTGACTTAACGATGTAGGGGAACGATGTGGTGGATTTGACGATGGCCGGATTGCGTTCGATGTAGAGTGCGGCCTCCTCAAGTTTTGCATCCTCATCCATGGACTTGAGGGCATTGTTCTGCCGGGTAGGTGAGGGTGTTACCACCCTCACCCCCCACAAATCCGGACGTGCGGAATTCCACGCATCCGGTTCCTCACGCGAGAGATTCGTTCCATCTGGTGTAATGGTGGATGATCCTTGCCAATGGCAACGGATGACGGGCGAGAAACGCGTTGAAGTTAGCCCATGTGAGCATCCTTTCTTGCGTTCGTCGTTCCAGCCACTTGTGCCATATCCTCACGACCTGATAGCGATACTGTCTTAGTCGCCGAATGTTCCCCGTGATGCCATAGTAGGCATAGTGACCGACGAGTACCGCAGACAGCCGGGCGCGCTGTTCGGGCGCGGGCCGATGCCGGTTCGTCCGGCACCAGTCCTTGACCGCGGCCAGCGAGCGGGCAAAACGGCTCTTGGCCGTCGTTTGCCGCACCACGTCCTTGCCCTTCCGCGACTTTCCCCACGCGTGGGTGAAGCCGAGGAAGTCGAACGGTGGGTCCTTGCAGTCTGAGGGCGTCCCACCACGTCGCTGCGGACGGAAGTCGATGAAGCGCGTCTTGTCCGGATGCAGCTCGAGGCCGAACCGGCCAAGCCGTTTCACCAACACGTCCATAACCCGCTTGGCGTCGTAGTGGGTCTCGAAGGTCATCACGAAATCATCAGCGAACCGTACCAGGGTCGCCTTCCCCTTCATGCGTGGTCGCACCACGTCCTCAAACCACTTATCCAGCACATGGTGCAGGAAAATGTTCGAGAGCATTGGTGAGACGACACCGCCTTGCGGGGTCCCTTCAGTCGCGAAGTGCAGGTTTCCTGTTTCCAGGACTCCTGCATTCAGCCATTTATCGATCATTCGCCGGACAACACCGTCCGTGACTCGCTGGTCGAGGATTTCGCGTAGGTGTGAGTGCGAGAGACTATCGAAATACTTACGTATGTCGACTTCAAGCACCCAGTGCTGTCTGTGCACCGTAATGACGCCTGATAGTTGGTTCAGCGCCTGGTGCGCAGATCGTCCTGGCCTGAATCCGTATGAGCATGACAGAAAGTCCTGCTCATAGACAGCCTCCAGTACCATAGCGATTACTCTCTGTGCCACTTTGTCTTCGAAAGTTGGCAC
>JASHYD010000241.1 GCA_030043175.1 Xanthobacteraceae bacterium
GTGTGCCCATCGGCCCTGGAGCGGCCGCGGGCCGTCGCGACGCCGTCGCCTTCGCCGTGCAGCACGATAGTTGGCACGGTGACCGGCGGCCCCGGGGGCCCGCCTTGATGACTCTCCGTCAAAGGAACGTCGACGCCGCCGCCGGGGATTCCGCGAGCGCGTGGGCCATGAATTCGAGCGCGTTGCGCACCGCGGCGCGGTCGGGCGGGCCGCCAAGACAAACCCGCACGGCCTCGGGCGGCGAGCCTTTCGTCGCAAACGCATCGCTGGCCACGACGCCAATGCCGGTGGAGCGCATGTGGCCGACAAAGGCCGAGCGGGTCCAGGGGGGAGGCAGCGACACCCACAAGTGGAAGCCGATCGGGTCAGTGCGGATGCCGCTCGTCGGCAGGATGGCTGCAGCGAGTCGTTGCCGTTCGATCGATTCCTGGCGCACTGCGCTTAGCAAAGCATCGCCGGTGCCATCGGCTATCCACCTTGTCGCCAGCGCAACTGTGAGCGGAGACGCCATCACCGTTGCCGTACGGACGGCCGAGGCAAACAGCCAGCCGGAGCGCACGTCCGGCGCAATGACGTAGGCGATCCGCAGACCGGCGCCCAGACATTTGGCAAGCCCGGCTACGTGCCAGGTGAGTTCCGGCGCGACATTGGCAAAGGGCGGCGGCCCGGCGGGCGGCAGAAAGCCATAGGGGTCGTCCTCGACGATCGGCACGCTGAAGCGGCGGGCGATCTCGGCGATAGCGATCCGGCGTGGCCCCGAGATCGTGTGCGTCGTGGGATTGAGGAGCGTCGGATTGACGTAAAGCGCCTTGGGAGAACACGTCGTGCACGCCTCCTCGAAAACAGCAGCATCGACGCCTTCATCGTCCATCGGCAGCCCGATGAGCTTCAGGCCCAGCTGCGCCGCAATTGAGCGCGTGCCCGGATAAGTCAGTTCCTCTGCAAGGATCACGTCCCCGGGTTTGGCGACCAGCCCGAAAATACCAAGCAACGCCGGATGCGCCCCGGGCGCAATGAACAGTCGGTCCTGGGGCGGTGCCAGAGCGCGTCGGCTCAGCCAGTTCGATGCGGCGTCCTTGTCTGCCTGCACGCCGCCGAAGCCCTGATAACGCATCAGCGACAGGAGATCGCGCCCGACGGCTTCGAGCCCATCCTGCATGCGATCGAGCAACTCCGGATCGTCCGGCTCCGGCGGGAGATTCATGGAGAGGTCGACAATCTCCGGATGGCGCGCCATCAGGCCATGCGGACGCCGCGCTGATTTACGCACAAAAGTTCCGCGCCCGACGTGGGACTCAATGAGACCGCGCTTCTGCGCCTCCAGGTAGCCGCGGGCGACGGTGGTAAAATCGATGTCGAGGCGTCGGGCTAGCGTGCGTTGCGGCGGCAGGCGATCGGACGGACCGAGGCGACCGCTGCGGACATCTTCGCCAATAGCATCGGCAATGGCGAGGTAGCGCGGCTTATCGCTCCTGGCGAGATTCGGTATCCAGTCTTGCATTTAGTCCAAGTGCGCCAGCCGGCATGCATCGGAGAATGCAGGCGCCGGTCAACCAGCGAATAAATTACGATTGACTGTATATTGTTGCGCATGAGATTTCGAGAAAAAGTAGGATTCAACCTGAATAATTATCAGCTAATTCATTGACGATATTCTGGTCTGAAAATGCATAAAGCGTCAGCATACGATGCATTTTTAGTCGCGCCATCGACGCTAACGACGGCGACTAAATTGGGCAATGGACAACCCATTGACTGCAAAATTGACTGCAAAATGCACGGTTATGATGAATGGATATGCATTCCATCAAATGGCATGGCCTTTGCAAAACATCCAAAATCTAAGATCTCATTTCTCGCCAGGAGGAACACATGCCTGCCGTCACCGCGCTTGCTCATCAAAAAGGTGATTTCCTGGTCGACTACGAAGAAAAAGTCTTCGAGGACGTCAAAGCCGTACCGGGCGAAAAAGCCCTGATCACCTTTCACACGGTTGCGTTCGAAGGTTCGATCGGCCTCGTCAATATGTTGCAGGCACTCCGTCTTCAGCGTAAGGGCTTCGAAACGTCCGTGCTGCTGTACGGACCCGGCGTGACTCTCGGCGTCCAGCGCGGCTTCCCAAAACTCGGCGATGAAGCATTTCCGGGCCATCAGAACTTCAACAATCAGCTGACCAAATTCATGGGTGAGGGTGGCAAGGTTTATGCCTGTCGTTTTGCGCTTCAGGCGCTCTATGGGCATGGCGAACCGTCGCTGATCTCGGGCATTCGTCCGATCAGTCCGCTCGACGTGCTCGACCTCATTCTCCTGCACCGCAAGGACAACGCCTTCGTCCTCAACACCTGGACGCTGTGAACCCTGGCGCATCCCAAGCGCGCCATGTCGAACGGAGGAAGGGATGGCGGAGAAAATCAACGTCTGCGTTGCAGCCGTGCAGATGGCACCGGACCTCGAGTCGCCGGGCGGCACCGTCTCCAAAGTTCTCGACGCCGTTGCGCAGGCCGCAGACAAAGGCGCGCGGCTCGTCGTGTTCCCCGAGACCTTCGTGCCCTGGTATCCCTACTTCGCGTTCGTGCACCCACCGGTGCTCACCGGTGGCGAGCACATCCGGCTCTACGACAACGCCGTAGCTGTGCCGGGGCCAGTGACGCAAGCGGTAGCGACGGCCGCGCGCCGCCACAGCGTTGTGGTGGCGCTCGGGGTCAATGAGCGCGACCACGGCTCGCTTTACAACACGCAGCTCATTTTCGATGCCGATGGACGACTTGTTCTCAAGCGCCGCAAGATCACGCCCACGTTCCACGAGCGAATGATCTGGGGACAGGGCGATGGCGCGGGCCTTGCGGTCGTCGACACCGCCGCGGGGCGAATCGGCGCACTTGCCTGCTGGGAACACTACAATCCGCTGGCACGCTACGCCCTCATGGCGCAGCACGAGGAGATTCACGTCGCCCAGTTTCCAGGCTCCATGGTCGGGCCGATTTTCGCCGACCAGATCGAGGTGACGATCCGTCACCACGCGCTCGAAAGCGGTTGCTTTGTCGTCAATGCGACGGGCTGGCTTACGGAGGAGCAGATCGCCAAGGTTT
>JASHYD010000242.1 GCA_030043175.1 Xanthobacteraceae bacterium
AATTGTCGGAGGGGATTTTCCCGATCCCGAACAGGGTCTGACAGTTCGAGCGTCCCTGGCCCTTCTCCACGGCGCGCTGGAACGCCAGAAACGACGCGCTTTGCATGAAAAACAGGGCAAACGCCGAGAGGCCGAAGTCGGCCATCGCGATGTTGCCGCCGCGTCCCTTGCGGACGTCCGGAAAGGCGGCGCAGACCACGCGCAATCCAGCCAGAAGGGACGGCAACAGCTCCATCCCAAGGGTAGAATCACTTTTTCGCTGATTTGGGAATCCCTAAAATGCATACCTTCGCTACTTTTAGAATTGCTGGGTGCTCACCACTCCGCTTCGCCCTAAACTATGCGATGAGGCGTTTCCACAGCCGCCCGCCCGACCAGCAGATTTGTCGGGCAAGTACTACTGACTACTTCGGTTCTTTCGCTGCCACTCCAAGAATTCCTGGAAGAGAGGGCCCCGATCGACATTGGAGCGACCGGCCGCCGCTTCGATAGAGCGTGGAGCCTGAGTGGCCGCCCCGGGTTCTTTCGCCAGCGCGGCGAGCACCTCCTCGGCCACGGGGTAGCGAATCCATCCGGGCACGCGCGCGGTCAAATTGATCTCTTGCCACTTGGGATGGAAAGAGGGCTGTTTTAGCTTGTCGAATTGCTCGAAATAGTAATGGACGAATCGCTCTATCCGGCGGAAGCGATCACTGTTCCTGGGCCAATTGTACACCGCGAGAACGACCGGAACTGCCAGCGTGTCGATGGTTTCGTCTGGCCTGATGAGGTTTGGATAATCGTCATGCGTTAGCGTAGTGGGGAGATAGTAATCAGAGAATTTCTCGCTCCATTCGAGAGGAATAAAATGGAGGCCGGGCTCCGGTTTCAGCTTGGCCAGCAGATCGTTCGGCTTAGCCCCGAGTTGGAAGATGGCGGAGATCTCGCCGGTCTTCATCTTCTCGATCGCCAGGGTATGATTGATAAAGACCGGCTCGACATGAACGCCAAGACGCTCGAATACCATCGGACCGGTGACACTCGGACCCGACCCTTTGGCATGAAACCCCACCTTCTTCCCCGTCAAGTCCTGGATCCTCGTTATATCCGCGCGCGCCAGCACGTAAAATTCGGTGTTATGCATTTGCGAGATGTAATTGACTCGGTGCTCGACGTTCTTGGCCTCACCCGACTTCTTGTAGAGATCGAACACATCGGCATGGGTGATGGCGAGGTCGACTCCCCTCAGGTAGAGGAGGTCGGCGATGTTTTCGACCGCCCCGTAGGTGACGATCGGCAGAATGCGGAGATTGTCGCCGTCATCGAACGCCTTTGCGAGTTCGGCCGCAAATCGGATGAAGCTGCCCTCGAGGAGGCCGGCGGCGATCCCAACGGTCCAATTGTTGACGCGACCCGCCTTCACGGCTTCGCCGTTGGCCGCGGCGGTCGGCGTATTGCGGGCGCCGGCCTCAGCGCCCACCCGCAACGCAGTCTGAGCCGCGGGTGGTCCATTGCCCGTGGCCAAGACAACCGCCAATGAAACGACCAATCCGAGCAGCGCGTGTCGTGACCTCAGCATATCTTCACTCCTGTCGACTTTTCCGGCTGATTCCCAACCTGAGCGGTGGCTTCGACGCTATCGGCTTCACTCGGGTAGCCGCGCCAGGCTCTCAAGCCGTTCGCGGGCGACAGCAGAGCCCAAATCTTTAGCTTTCTGGTACCAAGCTTGAGCCAATCCAACGTTTGCTGTGATTCCACCTTTGGTGTTCAGCTTCCTGAGCACCAGCGGGTCGAAGCTTTCAGCAAACGCGAAGGCGGCGACCAGATCGCCGGCTTCCGCAGCGGGTTGCAGCATCATGCGGGCTGCGCCGATGTTCCCGTTCGCCATGTACTCGGTGCCGCTTTTGACCATGAGCGCAATTTCGCCGGTAGCAAGCCGCCGCGGTTGAGACTTGGCCGGCGCAGAAGCCCCGTCGCCTGACCATTCTAGCCGCAGGCTCTTACGGTCGGCCGCGGTGTCGTCGGCAAGACGCAGTTCTAGGGTGAGATCCATCGCGCCGACAAAACCGGGGGGCGGGGTGATAACCGTACTGGCGAGTTCCTCGATGGACACTCGCCACGTATTCGGCCCCTGCCGTGTACCGGCTGATAACGCAGACCCGGGAGCAACCCCGCCGATCACCACAGCTGCGCTCGCTCCCGCGTCCGCAGCGGAAACCGTCAACCTGGCGGTTTCGTCCACCTGCTGCGGCCGCACTGCATTGATTGTGAGGCGCGGGGATGCAGCTCGCGCTGAATCGCTCGACTTTTGTTCATCGAACTGCGGCACGATTGCTTTCGCCGCCGCGGGTGACGCAAATGGCTGGTCAGCAGATTGAGGCGGATGTGCGGCTGCTAATGATCGATCCGACGCCAATCCCTGCTGGTTAGAACGTAGTGCGACTTGCGGAGATGAGGTCGGCGGAGGCGAGCCCAATCGGTATCCGATGATACCGACGGCCGTCACCACGGCGACACCTGCGAGCCGGCTCGCCCACCAGTACTTTACGGCAGGCGAAGGCGGTGGCTCCGGAAGCCGCTCGGGTGCAAGCCCGAGCTTGTCGCGCAGCTCCACAATCGCAATGTCACCAGCGAATGATCCGCGTCGCTGCGATCGTTTCCAGGGCGGCTGCCCCGATTGCCCCGTTGCGTTCAGCGAGGCGTCATCGCCAACTCGATGCGCGCCAGCCGGAATCGGGTCTGATTCAGGATGTCGAATCTTCTTCGTCGCATAATCCAATGGCCCATCTTTCGATGGCCCATCATCGGGCTCTCGAACCGGCACACTCATGGTCCCTCCCCAGCATCTAGATGCTGATTCGTATGCGACCGACGTCGGCGCGACCCCCAGGCGCCCGCTAACCTCCTGGTTGAATTAAGTCAAAGTACGTTGCGTCTTGTCTGACCGGATTGCGACTTTTTTTCGGATTCGGTCGTGCCAGCTCATGGTCACGGAACGGTGAAAATTCGACGCGCGTAGTGACCCCCTTTGGTCGGACCTCAACCGCGAGGTCGGGCGCGTGTCCTGCTGCCGGTTATTGCGGCCAGACTTGCAGCGGCCCGAGCGGCCCGCGGACGACGGCCGGATGGACCTGGTGATCGACCTTGCGGTGCCCGAGGTCACAGGCGAAACACACAAAATCGACACGGAAGCGGCCTACGCGACGGCCCGCGCAGAGCTTTGCAGATTGCGCGAGCAGGCGCTTTGCATCGAGCTTGAAGCCCACATTGGAATTCTCTCTTTCGGTTGGTTGAGTTCGCGCATAACAGAGCTCACTACATCAATGTCGCAGGCGAAGTGACGGACGGGCAGAGGCGGTATGCGGAAGCCTGTGCCAGGCGCCTGGAAGCGCGCCAGAGCGCCAAAGCGGCGGCCAAGGCCAATTGGGGAAGGCCCGAAGACTACCGGCGAGCCCACAGCGCAGACGGCGACACCCCTCCGTCCGGGCTGCTCGAGTGCCGACGGTCAAGGACAAGCCGGTCACGGTGGCCCTGTATTGACGAACAGCGACCGTCACAATCCAAGAAACCAAACCGGAGCGGATACCGGGTTTATCCGCCCACAGGAAGTCAGCCCAACCATCCAATCTGGACAATTTGCAATCATGCTGACACGCCGCCACGATGGCGGCGCTCGGCCGAGAGGAGGGTTGGCGTCGCGGTCGACGACGGATCTCCGGAAAGCGTCTGCGCACAATCGAGATTCTGAAGAGCCAGGGACTGAGCAACCGGGCGATCGCGCACCGGCTGGGTCGAGAATGCCATCCGCAAGTTGATCGGACCTTCGAAGCCCGCCGACGTCGCGCAACCAGCGTTTGCCGGGATCACGACTGCGCAGCAACAGCTAGCGATTGACGCACCGTCTGCAGCGTCGACGGGCGACGATCCGGATCGCTCCGCACCACCAGCGGATCACCCTGCCGACAACATCGAAGCGATCATTGCGCCTGATGACGGTGAACCGGTGCCGATGAGCCTCGACCGCGATGCGAGCGATCGGACCTTCGATCGGCAGCTTGCCTATTTGGGGCTGCTCGATGATGCTGCCCCGCTCTTTCGCGAGGGGTCCTCGGTTCCTGGTGTCGGCGTGCTCCTTGCTCTTCCGCGCGTGATCGAGAGCGGGCTATTTCAGATCAGTACTCAGCGCGACGCCGGATGAAGCGCCGCTCATTGATGCGACGGCTCCGACCCTTGCGATAGGTCAACACGTCGAAGCCGTCCTTGATCATCGTGGCGAACAATTATGGGCTCCAGCCACCGCGGTCGAAGACGATGGTGACCCGTCGCTCGCCGACCGGCTCCCGCACCTCGCTAAGCGGGCGCGGCAAGGCCTTCGTCAATGCAGCGTCGACCTCCCCGGTCATCACCAGCAACGGATCGCCGGAACGATCGTTGATCCAGTAGTCGGTGCTGGCGGGCATGGCCAGATGGCGGCGCGGCACATAAGCGTTCGATGAGATGGCGCGTTGGCCGTGATAGGCGCGCACGTGGCCGTCAACGTATAAAAAACCCATGAGATCCCCGCGCTGATCGACGCGCAGTCGTGCAAGCTCTGCACCCAGCTGCTCGGCGCAACGGTGCGCCGCGAGGCGGGTGAGTTGGCGCCGCAGCGTCTTCACTTCCGGCGCGCGGTCGAGCCCAATGGAGCCTGCCGAACGCGGCCGGGTCTCCGTTCCTTGAGTTGTTCAGGCCTCTTGATGCGTAGCAGCGCCATCAGCACGAGCGTCAGCAACGTCGTGCGCAGGCCATAGAACGCCGGGCCGATTTCACCGTAGAGCTTGCGGCGACGGGCGCCAGGTTGACTATCTTCTGCACGACCAGCCCGTCCGCTTGCTCAAAGGTGCGTATGATGAGCTAGAAGTGTTGCGGTGGCAGTATGAAGAAGATCGGCAAGATCTCGTATACGTCCTCGAACTCATCGAGAATGTGTTCGAAGGCTTAAAGGTGATGCCGGCCGCGGCGTAGTCGTCGTCAGCAAACAGTAGTCCAACGAACCGCCGGGACCTCTCGGCGGTTTTCGTTTGGCCGTTCATGCAAGCATAGATAGAGATTTTTCTGATTGATCGTAAAGATTGTGTGACATAACATGGGCGGGCACCGGCCGGATAGCCGTCCGACCGGCACCCTAACCACCGAACTGAGGATAGCAGTCCAATGGCTGATGACAGTCGTAGCACACCTCGCGCGCAATTATGCGCTCTCACCTACAGCGAACTCAGCGAACTTTCGAAGCGTTTGCTCGACTTCGCTGACGACATTTTGAACCCGGCGCTTCGAGCGGATTTGCACTTGACGGCCGGCGCCGTAAGCGACGTCGCGTCGATTAAGTTTGGTGTCGCCGACATCGCTGGCAAGCCTTCCCATCATGCCGACGATCTTGTAGAGTTCGCGGCGAACACCAAAACACACGACGCTATCGTCGCGCTCATCGGCGAACTGCTTGCGCTTATCGGGCGAGAGGCGCCGTGATGATGAGGCCGAATTCGCCCGCCGCATACGCGGTGCTATGGTTGATCGCCGGATTGGTCAACTTGGCGCTGCGGCGCTGACACGACGAGTAAATAGGAGCTACCCATGTCCATGCAGGCAATGACTCTCGTCGCTTGCGTTACTTTTTTTATCGGCGCTATCACCGGCTATACCGTGCGCAATGCAGTGCACGACGCCTTAACGCCGCGACCGCGGCGCTAGGCGCGGCGAATCCAGCAAAAAGGGAAGCAAGGGCGCTCGCCGAGCGGGCGCCTTTAGCTTGTTGACGGTCAAGGCTGGCGCTAATCTTCGCCTTTATGCGGGTTGGCGCGGCCTTGTGGTTTGACTGCCAGAACCGGACGGTGTAACGTCGGTTTACTGCATATATCCCGACTTACGGCGCGGCTTCGGTCGCGCTTTTTTATTGGCCCGCGCTCGCCGGCCTTTTCTTTGGTGAAACTTGTAAATTTTCTTAATTGCCGCGCAAATCGCCGGACGCTAAGTCGGCTAGCGAGCGGATCCCCCTTCCCCCCGCTCGTTCCCCCGACGGCGCCCGCGCCTGCCCCACAGGTACCACAGGCGTCGCCGGGGCGTCTTTTAACAATCCCATGCCAGGTCGCACGCCCATATGGTGCCCGCCGCTAGCCTTCTCGCGCCGCCATTCCTTCGTCTGATATAAGACCGCCGTGTATCGAAACTCTGTCAATTTTGTAAGTTGCCCAGGGAAATCCCTCATTGCTAAGTCAGGTTGCGGGCGGTTCCAAGTTTGTCGCCGCTCGCCCCCGACGCCCAGCCTCCCCATCAAGGTGCAACGGCGTCGGGGTTTACCGTTAATCGCTCGACACGCTTATTCCAATCGCAGATTGAGCCTTGCTCATGCTCGACAAAAGACGGTCGCACGTCTCGGCGACGAGGTGTTACGATGCGGACAGCTGTGACGTACCTCACCGAATGGGCCGCCACCTATTGGCTATTGTCGGCCGGCTGCCAACTTATCGGCATCGCCTGGCGCGTGTGGTGGTGGCCGGGATTTCATCGGTGCCGGGCGATTTAGACGACAGCGTTGTCGTCAGGGCGCCGTGGTTGCGGCGCCTTTTTTGATTCATGTGCGCCACACAATTCGAGCCGGCATCATACTAACCGTGCTCGCGGAGTTGGCTGAAATCGCGCGAGCTAACGACGGAGTCGGTGTCGGCGTATTGTCGTCTTGGTGCGTATGGACAATTTCAGGGTGCCACACATTGAGCACCGGCAAACACGCAACGCAGACAAGTCCGGCAGCAACAATACCCCGGCAGCGCGGGCACTTAAAACATACCATCAGATGTACCTTTATTTCCACGGCGTGGGTCGGGTCGGGGCGGCTTGCGCTGCCGCTCGCTTCGTCGAGCGCCTGGCGCAGGTCGCGGGCGATTGCCGAGCCGGCTTGGCTCAGGGCCATCTCGGCGATCCAAAATAGCCTCCAGGAAGAGGCATTACTGGCGGCTATCGCCTTGACTACCATTACGCCTTTCCGCGCCAAAGATCGGACCAATGCCGAGCGTCAGCGGCGCTATCGCGCGAAGCGCATGTGCGCTCTTGCCGCTCGTCTCACCGATGCTGTTGTACCTGGTGCTTATGCTACCGCGGGATTCGTCGATCGAGGTCATGTAGGGCCGCAGCTGCCAAGTCTGCTATGTCCGCAATACCCTCGAAGGCTGTCGCGCGATGACGGGCGATCGGCGCGTCTCCAGTGGGCCAAAGATCGGGATACGGGGGAGCCTCACGACCCCGCCCCTCCCACACCACCGTACGTACGGGTCCGTATACGGCGGTTCGAGAAGTTACGCTAACGCGCTTCGATTAAGGACGGGAGACCGAGCGATTTGAAGTAGGCGTTGGAAAGCCCGACAGAGAGGGCTTTGCTCCGGGCGATGTTCCAGGGACCACGGCCGCTAGCGGCCGTGTTGAGCAATGCCCCTGAGACTCGCAGGGCGATCAGCGCGGCACGACGACGGCGTGGTGACATCTTCTGCGGTAAACTCTACACAAGAGCTGGCTTGCGAACGGCATTCGCATCCGGACAGCCAATCTCGTTTCCAATCGATTCGATTGAGGTGAAGGCTAATTGGAAGCCGGCTGGCAATCGCAGTCCGTCCGAATTTTACACGAACACCGCATCCGACGGCAAACGCTATGCCCTGGTGTCGATGCACATCATCTCCAAAAGAGTGCCGAACTGGACCTGGGCGACATTCGAGCAGAAGGAGAATCTTGGTCGCTGCGACTTCATCGGCTGCCATGATCAGTTCGGCGCCACCACTTCCGATGTCGACGCGAACCCGACGTCTGGAGGCCGTTACAATCCCTGCATCAAGACGCCTGCCGTCAAAAAATTGTTTGCGGACGCCGGAATGCCCGCATTGTGGGAAAATTACTGCCTCAAGGGAAGCCAGGTCGATTTTACGACCGCCACCGGCATCCCCACACGCCTCGGCAATTCGGTGACAGAAGACGGCTTCGTCGAGACGTCGTCGTGCATGACGTGCCACAGTCGCGCATCAGTAAATGGGCTGGGTAGAAATATCTATGGAGGCGGTTTCATCACGTCGCCCAATCCCGCAACTTGCCCACCACAGCAGCCGTGCAGCCCCAACGGCTCTCCTCTCCCAGCTTGGTTTTGGAACAACCCGGGGCAGCCGAATCAATCCACGCTTACCCTGCAGACGGATTTCATCTGGTCCATTCCAAGGTCCGCCATCGGGCAATGAACGCGTGGCTCAAACCCGCCACACCTCTCGGCGCGCGACGCGAACCGAAGATCGGTCGGCGTCCGGAGTGCCTCTGCCTCCCGGTAATCTATTGACGCTGACGATCTATCTGCGCCGTCGGCAGCGGGTGTGGCGGCGTCCGGGCAGCGCTGCGGACCTCGCCGAACTAGGCGTGCGCGTCAGCCGCCAGGAGTTGGAGGAGGAACGTACGCGCATCTTGAAACGCCCGGTCGAGCAAGTTCGCCGCTTCGCCGCGCGCCACGGCATGAAAGTGACCAACGTCAACTTCCTCAGTCGCAGCGTGACGCTGCGGGTACGGGCAGCAGAAGCGGAAGGTGCTTTCTCGACAAAGCTGGTCCGGGTAGACGATGACGGAGCGCGCCGTCACTGCCCGACGTGTAAACCGAAGCTTCCAATCACTCTGGCGAAGATCGCACATGGGGTGGTGGGTATGGATACACGAGTGCCGAAATTTGGCAGACTGCGCAGCCGCGCGGAAGCAGGCAACGGACAGGGGCTCTACCCGTCGCACATCGCCAAGCTTTACGGCATCGCCACCGTCGGACGCGGCGCCGGGCAGCACATAGCGATCATTGAGCCGGCGGGCGGGTATGATCCTCATGACATCGAAGCTGCCTGCGATGCCATGAAGGTGCCTATGCCGGCCATCAGTTCTGTCAACGTCGGACGCGGCCGCAACGCTCTAGGCGTGAACCCA
>JASHYD010000243.1 GCA_030043175.1 Xanthobacteraceae bacterium
CTCCATTCATCCCATCGAGCCAACAGAGGCAGCTCCATCGAAGTGGGGACGCGCAAGGGTTGCAGGAACGTGAGATAACTATTTAACGGAGCCGGCTGCCTGAAGACGCCGTTTGCAAAGCCTTCCAGGGCCTTGCGCTTCGAGCAACCTATGAGCGACCACAATGATGACCGGAGCCATGCGTTGTCGAGGTGTAGGGCGAGGCGGGACGTCGCGCAATAAGGCGGGGGCATCGGGTCGTGCCGCTCTGTCCACCCAGTCAGGCACTGTGCCCTAGCGCCGCCCGGAGTGGTCGATCAAACGCTAAGATCACCGCGCCCGCAGCGATTGCGACGGCGGCGATCATCAGAAAGAAGTTCGGCTTCGTCATGCTGTCCCAAAAGCTGCCGAGATAACCGGCCAGGATGCCGCCTATGAAGCTCGTCGCCAGCCACACGCCCATCATCATGGCAAGATACCCTACGGGCGCCACCTTGGATACAAGCGACAATCCGATCGGCGATAGGTAAAGCTCGGCCATCGTGATGACGACAAAGAAGACAAACAGCCACAACCAGCTTGCCTTGTCGGCGCCCACAGAGAACGCCGCGCCCGCCATGATCAGGTAGGCGGCCCCGCAACCGGCGCAACCGAGGGCCATCTTGGCTACCGTCGACGGTTCGCGGCCGCGTCGCGCTTGCCACGACCACAACGAGACCACGAGCGGAGTGAACGCAAAGATCATGAACGGGTTGAACGACTGGAACCACGTGGTCGGGATCTCTGTGGTAAAGAACAGCAGATTGATTGTGCGGTCAGTGTCGTCGTTGGCCCAAAGCGCGATCGTATTGCCCTGTTGTTCATAGGCTGCCCAGAACAGGCTCGTCGGAACGAATAGGATCAGAAGCGCGATAATGGCGCGCCACGCATCGCGATCAAGTGGCTTATGATCGGCCGCAGATTTCGCTTCCCTGATCGGAAGCGGGTCGGGCGGCAGATGCCGTGAGCCGGCAAGATAGGTCGCGAGCCCGATTAGCATGCCGACGCCGGCGGCGCCGAAGCCGTAGTGCCAGCCGACGCGCTCGCCAAGCGTGCCACAGACAAGCGGTGCCAGAAACGCCCCGACATTGATGCCCACGTAGAAGATCGAATAGGCGCGGTCGCGCCGCGGATCGCCCGGCGGGTAGAGGTCGCCGACCTGGCTCGAAATGTTGGGCTTGAAAGCGCCATTGCCGAGAATGAGGAACAATAGCGCGAACAGCAGCAGCGGCTCGAACGCCATCATGAAATGGCCGATCGCCATCATCAACGCGCCGATAACGACCGTGCGGCGGTATCCGAGCACGCGATCGGCCATTATCCCCCCGAATATAGGAGTGAGATAGACGAGGCCGGTGTAGATCCCGTAGATGTTGGACGCGAATGGCTGGATGTCGAGCGGACCGAGCGGGGCTTCAAGAATGCGCTTGAGCGCTGCGAGCCCGATCACCTGGCCCGCGGTTCCCGGCTGAAGCACGTACTTGACGAGGTAGAGCACCAGCAGGGCCCGCATGCCGTAATAGGAGAATCGCTCCCACATCTCGGTCGCGAACAGGAAGCTCAAACCCCGCGGATGGCCGAGAAATTCGGCTTGCGCAGTCAAACCGGTCCGTGGAGGGGAGTCGCGAACGCTGGCTTCGGTCATGAGGCTTCCCGGAACTGTTTTGCACAGAGAATATATGCGCTGGGTCGAGGCAAAGCGGGACGCATTTCGTGATCGTGCCGCGGCTGCCCGTTGCTAGACATTTACCTCGTGACACCGACTACTGTACTCCCGCTGGTGCGTGCAGGGAGCATAAAGGCTAGGCGATGACAATTGAGTGCGTTTGTCGCTGGCGCCCGACATTCCCGCCTGTTTCGACGTGGGTTTGGGGTGTCATGGTCCGCACCGTTCTTTTCGCGCCCAGGAACATGTGTGATGAGATCATCAGCAAACTCAATGTAGCGGTTGTGGTGTCGCTGGCCGATCCGGCGGCGCGATCTCGCGTGTCGATCTCGGCATCGACCTGTGCGAGCGGCGACGGCGGGCGCTCTCGTCGTTTTGCGGAAGGTCGATGCCAACAAATGTGGCCGATCATCAAGCAGTTGGGGGCCAAAGGAGAACAAGGAGGCCGCTCGCGGGGCGAACTGGACCTCGTGCTAGGATGCGAGTTCGCCGAGGGCTAGGTTCGCGGCCATAAGTAGAGGAGGTGACTCATGTTGCGACGCAGCCTTTTTTCTGCAGGAGCGCTGTTGGCTGCACTGCCGGCGCTCCGGCCGGCGGCTGCCGGTGGAGAAGGCACCGCCGAAAAGTTGACGGCCGATGACTATATCGAAATTCAACAGCTTTATGCCAATTATGCTCACGCGCTCGACAAGGGTGAAGGCGAGCGTTTCGCTTCAACGTTCGTTCTCGATGGAGAGTTCACCGGAGGAAGAGGTCCGGGCCGAGGCGGCGAGGTTCGAAACCCAATCAAGGGTGAAGATGCGCTGTTGAAAATGGGCAGTCGCGGCGGCTTACGCCACTTTAACGCCAACCTCGTTATCACCCCGGTACCAGGGGGCGCGAAAGGCTCCGTCTATCTGCTTCTCTTCAACGTGCGAAACATCCCGGCCACAATTGTGGAAACTGCGATTTACGAGGATACGTTGGTAAAGACAGCGCACGGCTGGAAGTTCAAGAAACGTGTGGTCTGGCGCGATGACGACGATATTACACCCTTTAGAGCGAAGCCACTTCCGCAGGTGCAGGAAAACAAATAACAAACCAGGATAGGCGAGGCGACGCTGACCGGGCGATCAGCTGTCTGCAGCTCTTTGTGAAGTGCCCGCCGAGTTTGGGACCGGTTGGCCAATTGGGGTCGGAGCCTCCGTCGCAACCAGACGGAAGATCGATGCGGCGCTGAAGGCGAAGATCGCTTTTCGGGCGGTGCCGGGTGGCCGCTGTGGCCCGGCGCTGTGAGATCGGGCACGGAGGAAACAGGCGCCGGAGGCCTTTAATGCGGGGCGGGCTAATGAGGCGAGCCGGGAGGGGAGATCGAGAAACTGCAAGCCAAGATCGGGCAGTAGATCGTCGAGGGTGATTTTTAGCCGCGAGGTGCAAAGATACGCATCCCGGACAAGAGAGCACAGCTCAATCATGCGCACCGCACCCTTGTCGATCCCGCCGGCAGTGCCGGCTGCGCGGGCTGGCGCGCGTTCATTGGCGAGCTGCGTGCCGACCACCCCCGGTGTCTCCTATAGCGACGCGCCGACGATCTAGCTTCATCGAAATCGGAGGGCGGAGCCATCGGGGCCCCATTTTCGGCTTTGCCGCAACCAGCCCTAACTAAATCCGCGTAATACCGCCGAAGTGCCGTCATCGGAGCGCTCCTTCGTTGTCGAACCTCGCGCGCTCATGCAACAACATGGGACCGGGGCTTTCGGTTGTGGTCGGCCGTGCCGGGCGCGCTCTTTTATTGAGAAGGCGTTCCGATTCGCCGAGATGATTGCCCGACACCGATTGCCAAGTTACTGGCGCACCCAGCGGTCGTGATCTGATAGACTTCGCGTAATCGGCGTTGCAGGCAATCTTGCCATGCGGTGCCGGGCACTTTTGGGGGCCATATGCTGCAGAGTCTTACCAGGGAAGTTGACCTGAGAACTCCTGGCGACCTCATGCTGCCTTGGAGTGGTGCGATCGGGCTAGCCATTGGGGTAGGCATTGCGTACTTCTCGGCGGCGCAACTGAGCCTTAAACTTCTCGCGGAACCTGACGGTGTTGCC
>JASHYD010000244.1 GCA_030043175.1 Xanthobacteraceae bacterium
GTTCAGGGCTGCAGGAAACCTGGGATTCACTCGATCTCCTGGCGGCCGAGGGCTGCCGATACGTATGCGACTGGTGCAACGACGATCAGCCCTACATCATGAATCTGGACGGCGGGCGCCGGCTGGTCTCGGTGCCGTATCCGCAGCAGACCAATGACAAGCCCGCCTATGAACGCCTGTGCGTGTCGCCTGCCGAATTCCGCGACATGATCTGCCGCACGTTCGACGTGCTCTATCGCGAGGGTGCCGATTCTGGCCGGGTGCTTCCGATCGCGCTCCACCCCTATATCAGCGGCGTGCCTCACCGCATTGGAGCGCTCGACGCGGCGCTCGACTACATCTGCCGCCACGAGGGCGTCTGGCGCACCACCGGTGCTGAGATTGCGGAGTTCTACCTGTCGCCCGCAGCAGCGGCGCATCGAGGAGACGCGTAATGGGCTTTAGTGCAGGCGCCCCAGCCGCATCTCGACTGCGCGGGTGGAAGCCCCGCAATGCCAACGTGATCGCAATCGCAATCGCCACCTTGCTCGTTTTTGCACCTGTGGCGGGCGCCACCGAAACCGTCATCGCCGGAGGCGTGTCGTCCGGCTCAACGAATCTATGGCCAATCCATATCGGTATCCGCAAAGGTCTCTTTCAGGCCGCCGGCATCACTGTTGACCTCGTGTTCGCGCAATCGAATGCGAGCGTGATCCAGCAGCTTGCCGCCAACTCTATCAATGTGAGCGTCGGCAGCGGTTTGGTCGATCCGATCCGCGCGATCGAGAAGGGGGCGCCGGTTGCGCTGATCCGCATCGAAACCCAGAAGCCGCCTTATGCGCTTCTTGCCAAGCCGGCGCTCAAATCCATCGCGGACCTCAGGGGCAAAACCGTCTCTGTGGGCGGGCCGAAGGACATCACCCGGATCTTCTTCGAACGCATGCTGGTCGTGAGCGGAGTACCATCGGGCGACGTGGACCTGATCTTTGCCGGCGCCACCTCGGCCCGCATGGCGGCGCTGCAGTCGGGAGCGGCGGACGCCGCGCTCTTGACCACGCCTTACAATTTCCACGCGGAAGCGGCCGGGTATCGCAATCTTGGTCTGACCGCCGGGATGGTTGACATGCCGTTTTCGGGCGTGTCCATCAACCGCAACTGGGCCAGCCGCAATATGAAAACCGCGCAAGCCTATCTTAAGGTGTATTCGAAGGCGATCCTGTGGCTGGAGAACCCGGCAAACCGCCGGGAGGCCATCGATATCATGCTGGCCGTAAGCAGTCTCAAGCCGGAGGATGTGGAGAAGAGCTACGATTTTCTCCTCGGCGGGCATTTCTTCGAAGCGACCGGCATGATCTCTCGGGCGCAACTCGGCAAGGTGCTGGAAGCGCTGCAGGAGCTTGGCGATATCCCTCCCAACATGCCGGTCGACAGCTTGTTCATGCCGGGATTGACGCAGGTCAGCGACTGAGGCATCGAGGGGTGAAGAAGATGTCGCTGGGTTTCGCGCCGACGCTGCGAACGACCGGGGTTGCGCGTTCGAAGCGACGACAATCCCGGCATGATTGCGCCGGATCAAAAGTCGCGGCTTTACTACGTGGATTTGTGTTCCCCCTCATCCTGACGTCCGCCTCTTACGCCTGTGCCGCCGACACCGTGGTCGTCGGCACTGTCGGCTCGGCGTCGGCGAATCTGTGGCCGGTCTTTGTCGGCCTCAACAAAGGCATGTTCGCCGAAAAAGACATCAAGGTCGATCTCGTCTACATGCAGTCGAGCGCCGCCATCATTGCGCAGCTCACCGCGGGCTCCCTCGACGTCACTATGTCCACCGGCCTGGTCGATCCGATCCGCGCTGTCGAGAAAGGCTCACCGATCGCAATCGTCCGCTTCGAAACTCAGTCGCCGCCCTACGCCCTGGTCGCGAAACCGAGTGTCAGGAGCCTGCGCGATCTTAGGGGTAAGCTGATCTCGATCGGCGGCGCCAAGGACATCACCCGCATCTATGTGGAGCGCATGCTGGCGTCGAGCGGCGTCAAAGCCGGCGAGTTCGACATGGTGTTCGCCGGCGCCACCGCGGCGCGTGCGGCGGCGCTGCAGTCGGGTGCGGTCGACGCCGCAATCCTGCTGCCGCCATCCAATTTTCAGGCGGTCGCAAACGGCTTTAACGAACTCGGCCTGGCGGCGGACTTTGCGCCCGAACTGCCGTTCTCGGGCACGGTGGTCAACGTGCCCTGGGCGACCGCCCACAAGGCGACCCTGCTGCGCCTGCTCGATGCCCATACCCGGGCGATCGCCTGGTTTAAGGACGACCGCAATCGCGCCGAAGCAGTGGCCATGATGGTGAAGGCGAGTGGCCTCAAAGCGGCCGAGGTCGAGAAGGCCTACGACTTCTATCGCCAGGGAAATTTTTTTGATTCTTCGGGCCGTGTCTCGATTCGACGGCTCAAGGCGCTGATTGGGGCGCTGGAAAGCCTCGGAGACTTGCCGCCCGGTATCAACGTCGATCGCCTCCTGTTGCCTGGCGTGACCGCCGTCTCCGATTGATTTAGCGTGCTCGCCTGTTAGGCTCACTCTAACGATATCGTTGCCCGGCACCGGCTGGGCAACCCGGTTTCCCGGATCGATATTTCGGCGATCGCCCGGCGATCCCTGAGAGGGAGATGACGGCCTAACGCCCTGACTTAATCGAAAGATGCTCTAACCCCTTCGCATTCATGGCGACGATCGAATCCCATCCTACCGACGAAATTGCCGCGGCACGTACAGGAGCCGCACATGCGGGTGGGCCTGTTCGCCTGAGAGGGCTGCACTTTGCCGGGCTGCTCTCAATTCTCGCCGGGCTCGCCCTGTGGGAATTCTTCAGCCGCGTGGTGGTCGCCAATGCCTTGTTCCTGGCCGCACCGACCCAGATTTTCGGCGCCATCTATCGGCTCGCGGTCAGCGGTCAATTGGGGCCGCATATCGCGATCAGCGCCGCCGAATTTGCCATTGGGTATGCGATCGCAAGCCTGCTGGGGATCGTGCTCGGCTTCGCCATGGCGAGCAGCGAAGTGGGCAAGAAGATCTTGCAACCATGGATCGCCGGGCTCTATGCGACCCCCACCATCGCGCTGGCGCCGCTTTTCATTCTCTGGTTTGGCATTGGAATCTGGTCGAAGGTGCTGGTGGTCATTTTTCTGGTGCTGTTCCCGGTCACCATCAACACAGAGGCGGGCTTACGCACCACCAGCGCCCGGCTTATCGAGATGTTGCGCAGCTTCGGCGCGACGCCGCGTCAGATCTTCTTCAAATTGTCGTTACCCTCCGCGATGCCCTTCATCCTTGCCGGTCTCAAGCTCGGCATCGGCCGCGGCTTGATCGGTGTGGTTGTGGCTGAACTATTCGGGTCCCGCGCCGGTGTCGGCCGGCTCATCAGCCAGTCAGCTGATGCCTTCAACATGCCCGAGTTGTTTGCGGGGGTGGTCATCCTGGCTGTTGCCGGGATCGCAATGACAGCCGGCTTTACCTGGATTGAGCGCGTGCTGGTGCCGTGGACGCGAGATTGATGCCGTGATGGTCAAGCTTTCCCTGAATGGATTGACCAAGCGTTTTGGCGAGCTTGAGGTTCTTCGCGAAATCAACGTTGCCATTGATCGCGGTGCATTCATCTCGCTGGTCGGTCCAAGCGGCTGCGGCAAGACCACCTTGCTGCGCATCGTCGCAGGATTGGAGCCGGCCAGTTCCGGCGCCGTGCTGCTCGACGGCCGCGCCGTAGGCGGGCCGGGCGGCGACCGCGGCTTCGTGTTTCAGAGCGATAACCTGCTGCCGTGGCGCACGGTGTTCGACAATGCAATCATCGGCCCCGAGATCGTGGGCCGCACCGGCGCTGCGGAGAAGGACCGTATCCGCGGTCTGCTGCGTCTTGTCGGCCTCGAAGGATTCGAAAACTATTTCCCGCGCCAACTTTCCGGCGGCATGCGCCAGCGCGTCAACCTCGCGCGGGCGCTTGCGATCGATCCGGACATCCTCCTGATGGACGAGCCATTTTCGGCGCTCGACGCCCAGACCAGGGAAATCATGCAAACCGAGCTGATGCGCATCTGGGAGGAGGGCCGCAAGACGGTGCTGTTCGTAACCCACCAGATCGACGAGGCCGTATTCTTATCGGACCGGGTGTTGGTGCTGGCGCGGCGGCCCGGCCGCATCCAGGAGAATATCGACGTCGCGCTGCCGCGCCCGCGCGGGCTCGCGATCAAGCGCACGGCCGAATTCACGGCCTATGTGGACCGCATATGGCGGCTGATCGAGGATGACGTGCGGGCGAGCGTGATCGAGGACATCCGTGAACACGGGACATAGAGCGCCTTCGGGCGGAGAACCATTTTCAGTGCTCGCCAACTCTGCGATGTCATTTCCGCCACAGCCGCAATCTGGTCGCAGCCGGTGCCGGGGGTCACTGGATCGCCCGCTGTTGCGGGCGATGACACCAATGTTGATTCTAGTTCGACGCCTCCGCCAGAAAGCTCCCATCGATGAAAGCGGCAAGCGACGGCCGCTCGGCGAGATCGCGTAGCGCCACGAGCGCATCAAAGTTGGCCCGGATGCCCTCTTCGGACAGCGCCGCTCCGCGGGCGATCACCTGCTGGTTGATGTAGAGGTCGTAGGTCGCCGCTGCGATTTGCTGCGTGGTGTTGGTATATTTGACAAGGATGGCGATCACGTCGTCGCGATTGGCGGGTTCGTAGAAATAGCTTGTCGCCTTGATGCGAGCGCGCAGGAAACCCACTACCTCGG
Source organism: Xanthobacteraceae bacterium (assembly GCA_030043175.1). Next base: position 4,750 of record JASHYD010000244.1, read on the forward strand.
TGCGATGGCGCTGCGCCCAGCGGGTATCGATGACGATATTGTTCTGCGCCCAGTTCGGCAGGTATCGCGGCACGCTGCCGAGATCGAC
>JASHYD010000245.1 GCA_030043175.1 Xanthobacteraceae bacterium
TTCAGGTCTTGCCTGTGTATCTGCGTAGTCGCCGAGCTCTATCTTCGCGCCGCGCGCGATGGCGGCCATCTCGTTGCCGGCTTGGAAGCAGGTAAAATCCGGGCGGTCCCTCCACGCCCACGGACCACACAACCTTATGCCGGCCTTGATAGCGGCATCATGGACAATGTTGATCTCGCGTTCATAGTCGGGGTCGCCCTGCTTATAGCCGGCAAAATTGCCGAGATCGCTGCTCGCAGCAAAGATCGCGTGCACCCCCTTGACCTTGGCGATCTCGTCGGCGTGCTGGAGGCCCTCGAGCGTTTCGATCATCAGGATCAGGACCACGTTATCGTTGATCGTATTGCGATAACCGCCCGGAACACTACCCCACACGTTGGGATCGAAAGCATATCCGCCGCCCAGGCTCCGTTTACCGAGCGGTGGAAAGTAGGTCCAGTCACGTGCCGCAATCGCCTCCTCCACCGTATCAACGGTCGGAACCACGATGACCAGCGCCCCCGCATCGAGGGCATGCTGAATCTGAAACTCGTCCGTATAGGGAACGCGTACCCCCGGAACTGCCTTCGCGTGTGGGCAGGTCCGCCACGCCTTTCCGGCCTCATCCCAGGTCGTGTTCGCGTGCTGCATCTCGGTCCAGATAAAGTCGTATCCGGCATTTGCCATCGCGCAGTAGGTGGTGGGATCGATGCCCGACGATACGGTGCCGCCCACCAGCTTGCCGCCGGACATCAGCTTGATCTTGGCCGGATTCCAGATCTTGGCGCCTGGCGGCGGCGTGAAAGCATTTCCGTATTTCCAGTTGGTCATATCGAATGGCCCCTGGTTGACCGCACCGGCGGGTGCCACTTGCCTCGCCTTGCTGTCAGCGCCGGCAGGCGCCGCCAGCGGGAACTGGCCTTGCGGTGCCTGGGCGGCCGCACCCGACATACACAACAGAGCGCACGCCGCAGAAATTCCAACAAAATGCCTCATCATCTTCCTCCCGCTTTTGAACGCGTTGCCCGGTGCGCGCGCGGAGAACGGGCACATGCCGGCGCTGTCCGGACGCGAACCTTTAAGGATATAAGGATATTGGCTGGTCAGGAAGGCCGACCAGGTCGCAAACTCTTGGCCGCGGCCCGCTTCAGGCCTATCCGCTGCGGCACGCGTTACGTGTTCATTGACTCGAAGAACTCGCCGTTGCTTTTGGTATTTCGCAACTTGTCGAGCAGGAAGTCGATCCCATCCATAGTCCCCATCGGGTTAAGGATGCGACGCAGCACATACATCTTCTTGAGAACGTCAGGGGGCGTAAGCAATTCCTCTTTGCGAGTGCCCGAGCGAGTGATGTCGATCGCCGGAAAGGTCCGTTTGTCCGCAACCTTGCGATCGAGAATCAATTCCGAGTTGCCGGTGCCCTTGAACTCCTCGAAAATCACCTCGTCCATGCGGCTGCCGGTATCGATCAGAGCCGTGGCGATAATGGTGAGCGACCCACCCTCTTCAATGTTACGGGCCGCGCCAAAGAAGCGTTTGGGCCGCTGCAACGCATTGGCGTCCACGCCGCCGGTCAGAACCTTGCCGGACGACGGCACCACGGTATTGTAGGCGCGTCCGAGTCGGGTAATCGAATCTAGCAGGATCACCACGTCGCGACCGTGCTCGACCAGTCGCTTTGCTTTCTCGATCACCATCTCGGCGACTTGAACGTGGCGCTGCGCAGGTTCATCGAAGGTGGAGGAAATCACCTCGCCCTTGACCGAACGCTGCATATCGGTGACTTCCTCCGGCCGCTCATCAATCAACAGCACGATCAAGTAGCATTCCGGGTGATTGGCGGTGATGGCGTGGGCGATGTTCTGCAGTAGAACCGTCTTGCCGGTCCGCGGCGGTGACACGATCAGCGCGCGTTGCCCTTTGCCGATCGGCGCAACGATATCGATAACCCGAGGTGAAAGATCTTTTTTCGTCGGATCCTCGTGTTCCATGCGCAGCCGTTCGTCCGGATAGAGCGGCGTCAGATTGTCAAAATTAATCTTGTGACGCGCCTTTTCCGGGTCCTCGAAATTGATCGTGTTGACCTTCAGGAGTGCAAAGTAACGTTCACCCTCCTTGGGGCTGCGGATTTCGCCCTCGATGGTGTCCCCGGTCCGTAACCCGAACCGGCGGATTTGGGAGGGCGAAACGTAGATGTCATCGGGGCCGGGCAAGTAATTGGCTTCGGGCGAGCGCAAAAAGCCGAAGCCGTCCTGCAGCACTTCGACGACACCCTCGCCGATGATGTCTATTTCCTTGGCAGCAAGTTGTTTGAGGATTGCGAACATCAACTCTTGTTTGCGCATTGTTGACGCATTTTCGACGCTGTGTTCTTCCGCAAAGCCGAGCAACTCGACGGGGGATTTGGATTTTAGGTCTTGAAGCTTCATTTCCCGCATGCGGGTGTTCCTGTACGCGACCGACCAGAAATGCCGATCGACATTATGACGGGGAGAAATCGCAGATCGTTGCCTGAAGCGCGGCGCTCCGGCCAGATACGACGGTCCCGGCCAGACACAGCGGTTGAATCCCTTTACGGGCCGCGCTCGACAGTTCAACCTGCCTTTGGTGAGATACGCAAGATAATAGGAAAAGTCTTGACCTGGCGCAAGAGTTCCAGTCAACCGGCAGACGACTTAGCCAATCAAAACGGCTTGATCACCGCCATGATGACAATCCCGACCATCAATCCCGCCGGAACCTCGTTGATCATGCGGTAAAACCGTTCGCTGTGGCGGTTTCGATCGGCAGCGAAATCGATGGTCCAACGCGCCAACAGGCCATGAATGGCCGACAGGCCGACAACCAGCAACAGCTTCAATTGTAGCCAATGTGCGGAAATCCACCCGCCGTCGTAGATCATCCACAGGCCGAGCGCCCAGCTGACTACCATGGCCGGATTGACGATCCCTCTGAGGAGCCGCCGTTCCATCACCTTGAACGTTTCAGACTGGCGCGAGCCTGGTTCCGCTCCGCAATGGTAGACGAACAGCCGGGGAAGATAGAGCATTCCAGCCATCCAGGATATCACCGCCATGACGTGAAACGCCTTGAACCACGGATAAAGG
>JASHYD010000246.1 GCA_030043175.1 Xanthobacteraceae bacterium
CACGTTGGCAAGCCCGGCAACGTAGGAAAGCGTGCGCTCGAACCCAAGGCCGAAGCCGGCATGGGGCACGGTGCCATAGCGGCGCAGGTCCCGGTACCAGGCGTAGTGTTCCTTGTCGATGCCGCGCTCGCCCATGCGGGCGTCGAGCACATCGAGCCGCTCCTCGCGCTGGCTACCGCCGATAATCTCGCCGATACCCGGCGCCAGCACGTCCATCGCGGCGACCGTCCGGCCATCATCGTTTGACCGCATGTAGAACGCCTTGATGTCCTTCGGGTAGTTCATCACGATCACCGGCTTCTTGGCGTACTTTTCGGTGAGATAGCGCTCGTGCTCCGACTGCAGGTCGACGCCCCACGTGACCGGGAACTCGAACTTCTGCTTTGCCCGCTCCAACACCGCGATCGCCTCGCCGTAATCCATGCGCACGAACTGCGAGCCAACGATTCCGGTGAGCTTCGCGACGAGCCCCTTCTCGATCCGCTCGTCGAAGAAGGCCAGATCTTCCTGTCTCTCGTTCAGCAACACCTCGAAGGCGAACTTCAAGAGTCCTTCCGCCAGCGTGGCATTGTCGGAGAGGTCAGCGAATGCGATTTCCGGCTCGATCATCCAGAACTCGGCGAGGTGGCGGCTGGTGTTCGAGTTCTCCGCCCGGAACGTCGGTCCGAACGTGTAGACCTTGGTGAGGGCGAGGCAGTACGCCTCCACGTTGAGCTGGCCTGACACCGTCAAGAAGGCCTCGCGGCCGAAGAAGTCCTGCGTGAAGTCTATCCCGCCCTGGGGCGTGCGGGGCAGGTTGGCGAGATCGAGCGTCGATACCCGAAATAGCGCCCCCGCCCCCTCTGCGTCGGACGCGGTGATGATCGGCGTATTCACCCAGAAAAAGCCGTTCTGGTCGAAGAACCGATGAATCGCCTGGGCCAGCGTGTGTCGGACCCGCGTCGCCGCCCCGATCACGTTGGTGCGTGGCCGCAAATGCGCCACCTCGCGCAGGAACTCAAGCGTGTGCGGCTTCGGCTGGATCGGATAGCTGTCCGGATCGTCAACCCAGCCGATCACTTCGATCGCGCTCGCCTGCATCTCGAACGGCTGCCCCTTGGCGGGAGACGGCACAATCGTCCCGGTCGCCTCCACGGCGCAACCGGCCGTGAGCTTCAATATCTCGCTGGCGTAATTGGGCAGCGTGTTCGGGGCGACCACCTGCACGGGATGAAACGATGATCCGTCCGACAGGTGGAGGAACGAAATGCCGGCCTTGGAGTCCCGCCGGGTTCGCACCCAGCCCTTGACCGTCACGGCCGCGTCGGAGGGCGCCTGGCCAGCCAGGATTTCGCGCGTGCTAAACTGCTTCTTGTGCATCGACTGACAGTTACAAAGGCAAAGCGATTTGTCCAGTTATTGTGCTACGGCCGCTGCGGCGGCTGCCAGATGGAACAGATTGGGTGCGCAGGCCCTTTTCACCAAGTTTTGCCGGAAGGCCACCGCACGCGAGCCGGCTCCTACACATCCCGTTCTTTACAATGTGCTCGCCAAGCTCGAACGGCCGCCTCCCCACCGAAGGCATCCTTGGCGACTGCCGCATCGGCGAGCGCAGCGCTTCCCCCTTCAAAGGGACGGAAGGCCGGGCTGGTAGATTATCGTTCAACGCTCTGAGCACGTCTTCGATCGGTGCGGCCTCGACTGGTGCGGGTCATACGCTCACCGGGAGTGGCTGTCTCCGTAACCGGCACTGTCAGAACCAGCGGCGGAAACGGGGCCCAGCCGCAAGGGCCGAAGCCATCGCATTCGCCCCAGCCCTGGATGTGATAATTACCACCACAACTGCGGTAACTATAGGCCGGGAGGTCAGAGAAGCCTGTGTTCGCATATGCCCAGCCATAGCTGTAAACCCCGGAGTGTCCCCAGGCGAAGCACGCCGAAGCCGGCGTCGGGGCCGCTCCAGCAAGAGCGGCGCCGGCAACCGCCATTGCGGCGTATTTTTTGCTGTTCCACATGAAGTTGAACCCCTGCGGAAAGTCGCGTCGCACTGAGAGAGTCATCCAACGTCCAAACCTCCTTTTCGTTCTTCATCCTTGCTTTTTTTGTAGCTGGCGAGAACTTGCGCAGGTAAGCCCACTCGATTCGCCGGCGTGAACAATGTCGTTCGCTCAGTCACGATCCTCACCATAGCCGCCGCGTTCAATACGCTCATCGCGGCCGTATTCCGGGCAGGGATATCCGCGGTGTTCGATTCCCGACGATACCACACCATCAAACTCCCGGCGGGGATATGCGCGGGTTCAAACTCCCGATGGTACTGGTTGCAACGAAATTCCCGACTTCGGCCCTCAAATTCCCGACGGTATTCACCACGGCCTCGGCGGCCCACTATAGCCGTATTGCGCATTCCACTACCTGAGTCGCTATAGTGCACCGCCTTTTAAACATGCGCTGGGTCTGGGACGCTTCCCTCACTGAAGAACTGATCGACGGCACCCCTTCGCGGATCACATCTTGGCCGTTAGCGTGTGGCTGCGATACGAGGCGGCCGCACAGCTGGCTTGGAGACTGGAGGAGAAGCCGGCCGCGGCGCAGGCGTCGAGATTCTGTCAATGACGTCGAGCTCGACGGCCTTCAGCTTGGCGGCGAAGTCGCTTGCCATCCAGTCTTGGCCCACTCTGAGTTGGTTAATGCTCCGCGTCATCTGGCTTTGGCCCATAGCGAAGCTCGTCATCATCCGGTCGACGTTTTGCCGTACGGCATTGATATCCAGCGACATCGCGGTGAGTTGCTGCTGATAGGGAGAAGAGAGAGTTGGCGCGATCACCTCTCGGGCCGCACCACCGTAGCGCTGCCAACCCACGGTCGCCACGACACCAACGAAAAATGCGATCAAATAACGGGCAAATGCGAGCGGGCGTATCTTGTCGAGAGTGTCGAGAGCATCGAGTTTGACGACCAACGACCGGTTTCGGAAAGGTTCATTTTTGAAGCGATCCGGATGTGCCGCAGGCGCTGCGATGGACCGCCTGCCGGGCGGCAAGTTTGCGACAGATTCCGATTGTGTAGAGCTCGGCATCTCACTCATCAGCACCTCCCCTCGTATCCCTTAGTGGCACAGCCCCGGCCTCATCTGCTCTCCAGCCGGGGCCGTGCGGCGAGAATAATCTCCAGCTCAGCGCACGTTGTCGGTCGGCTTCTCGACAAAGTCGGCAAGGACGCAAGCGATGTGTTGGCCCTGCAACACTCGGACGGTATTGGTGGGCCCCGAGTGCGATCCGCACCTCATCGGCTCGAGCGTGCCGATTTCACGGCGCGTGATTTGGCAGGCCCGGTTTGCGGTCGCGCTCGGCGACGCAATACGACCCAACGGCGATCCGGCCGTCTCCCTGTCGGCCCTGGTCCCGGCGCGGCGCCAACAAAGCGGGCGTCGCGGCCGTTTTCCTCATGCGCCCCGCATCCCGCTCGGCACCGCATGGCATGACGAACCAAGCCCGGTTTCGTTTTCGTTAATTCAGGTTGTGTGCGGGAGGTTCGGTGCGGGAGGCTGGATACGCCCCTCGGTGGCGCCATGGTCGAAAAACCACCGGCGGGCTGGTGAACGCCTTGCCATCGCGGCTCGGTCTTGGCGGCTTGCCGGTCGAGGCTTCGTGCTGCGGCCGCACCCAAGTACAACCGCGCGCGAGAAGGCACCCATGCGCTCGACGCTGCCTGTCGCGGCGAGGTCGGGACGCGCGGCTGGCAGATTTCGCCAACGGAATTAAAGGCGAGCGCAAGAGGGTATCATTGCCACACCAAGGTGCGGCACACGGTTTTCCACGCAGCTATTGCGCGCACACCAAGTGCATTCGGGTCTTGAAGACCGGTGACATGGTGCGGGCCGAAGGCCGAAGCGCCAAACGCAACACGCCACACTCCATGTGGAGACCCGCCGGTCAGCCGCGGCAGGAAGCGCGGGCCGCCAAGCATAGCCATAGCGGTCCGCGCGGAGAAGTTTGCAGCGCTTGGCGTCGGCCTGCTCGGAAAAGAGCCGCTGGTACCAACGGCGACAGGGCGGGAGGCCCGGATGATGGATGATCACACGCAGGCCCATCGCTAACTGAACGGCGGGATTACGCCCGCGCCGGCGCTTTCTTGCCACCGACCACGGTGGCGACCAGGAACAGCCGCTGGCGGCCCATCCGCTTGCCCTGATAGTTGTCGAGGAACTCGAACGATCCCTCTCCCAACTCGAGCACCGCGATGTCGGCCGGCGCGCCTACATTAAGGGTGCCGCGGTCACTGAACGCATCGAACACGCGCGCTGCATTGACGGTCGCACGGGCGACCACCTGATCGAGCGGCATGCCGAACATCAGGAACTTCGACATCACATTGGGGAAGTCGACGACCCCGATCGTGCGCGACATCGGGTTCCAGTCAGTCGAGAGGGTATCGGGCGCGAAGCCCTGCTTCATGCGGCGCTCGACCACATCCCAGTGGAAGTGATCCGCCACGCCGTTGCCGAAATCGAACCAGATGTCGCGGCGCCGCGCAGCGAGCACCTCCGGCAGCATGCGCCCGTTGTCGTCGAGGATGCCGTTCGGCGGCGGTGCATACATGTGGGTGACGATGTCACCACGCTTGAGGAGCGCAAGGATCGCGCGCATCGGCGAGCAGGATTGGCCGATGTGGATCATCACGGGCAAATCGAACGGAGCAGCGGCTTCCTGCGCGCGCCTGAGCGCTTCAAGATCGCCGGTGTCGGCCAAGTTGTTCGACAGCCGAGCCTTGACGCCGACGATGACATCGCGGTGGCGCGCAATTGCGCCGCGCGCCAAGCCGACATCAGCGCGGCTCAGATCGTGCAACTCGCCGCCGGGCGTCACACCGGTTTCGCGCGATGTTGATCAGCAGGCGGTCGAGGTTCGGCCCCGCCTTCACGTTAGCGGCCCCTTGGTCGATGCCGTCCGCCCCAAACGAACCCGCATCAACGTAGCCGGTTACGCCATCCAGCAGGCAGAGCGGAGGACCATCATTGGCGCGGGCGGCGTGAGTATGAATATCGACCAGGCCCGGCGTCACGATCTCGCCGCGCGCATCGATCGTTTCCGTGGCGTCGGACCCAACACTCTCGGCGACAGCGGCGATGCGACCGGCGGCAATGGCGACGTCACGAACAGCATCGATCCCAAGCGAAGGGTCGATGACGCGCCCGCCCTTGATGATCAAATCATAAGTGGCCGCGAGCGCATGAGGCATGCGCGACAACATCGCAGCGCCTGCGGCGGCTGCAGACAAAAACCGGCGCCGGGTCACCATGGTCGATCTCCTCCTGATGTGATCACGTCCTCGTTTGAAAGTAGCGGAGGCCCTTTCTCTCCGCGGGACGCCTCGGGGGCATCGCCTGCAACCGAATGAAGCTTCCGGTTGGCGTTCCGCCCTGCCATATCGGGA
>JASHYD010000247.1 GCA_030043175.1 Xanthobacteraceae bacterium
CCGATCGCGAGCGGCAGTGCGCCGAACAGCGCTGCGCTGGTGGTCATCATGATCGGCCGGAAGCGCAGCAGGCACGCTTCGTAGATCGCCTGTTGCGACGTGAGGCCCTTGGTGCGTTCGGCGTCGAGAGCGAAATCAATCATCATGATGGCGTTCTTCTTGACCAGGCCGATCAGCAGGATGACGCCGATGAGCCCCATGATGCTGAATTCGGTCTTGCAGAGCATCAGCGCCAGTACAGCGCCAACGCCGGCCGACGGCAGGGTCGAGAGGATGGTAATCGGATGGATGTAGCTCTCATAGAGGACGCCGAGCACGATGTAGATGGCGATGAGTGCGGCGAGAATGAGCCATGGCTGGTTGCGTAGCGATTGCTCGAAGGCCCGCGCGGTCCCTTGAAATGTGCCGTGAATGGTTGCCGGCACGCCGAGCCGGATCATCACCTCGTTGACCGTCGCGACCGCATCGCTGAGCGAGTAGCCCGGCGCCAGATTGAACGAGATCGTGGAGGCAACGAACAGACCCTGGTGGTTGACAGCAAGCGGGATGCTGCCGGCTCCGAAGTGAATCACGGCGCCCAGCGGCACCATCGTTTCGGCATTCGTGCTCACGGCCGCCCCGGTCGAAGCAACGCTGTTGCCTGTGTTGCCTATCGAATTGAGCGCTTGATTGCGCGCCGCGTCGGCCGCGATCGCTGCGGCGGTGGAGCTCGTCGTGGATGCCGGCGGTCCGCTGACCGTGCCGGCAACGGCGTTGGTCGCTTGCGTGCCGCCGACCGCGCCGCCGGATGTGCTGACGTATGCGTCCTTCAGTGTGTCCGGGTTCTGCCAGTATTTCGGCGCTACCTCCATGACCACGTGGTACTGATTGCGGGGGGTGTAGATGGTAGAGACTTGGCGCTGACCAAATGCGTCATAGAGGGTGTTATCGATCTGGGCGACGGTGATGCCGAGCCGCGCCGCGGTGTCGCGGTCGATGGTGATGTCGGTCTCCAGCCCCTTGTTCTGCTGGTCGCTGTTGACCTGAGTGAGCGCCGGTACTTTCTGCAGCTCCGCCAGGATCCGGGGCGCCCAGCTGTAGAGCTCCTCGACGGTGTCGGCCTGCAGAGTAAATTGATATTGTGCATTGGAGGCGCGGCCGCCGACCCGGATGTCCTGCACCGCCTGCAGGAACAGGGTCGCGCCGGGAACCTGGGCCAACTCGCCGCTCAGACGGCGGATCACCTGGTCGGCCGTGATCTTGCGCTCGCCGATCGGCTTGAGCGACAGGAACATAAAACCACCGTTGGTCTGCCCGGTGCCGGTGAAGCCGACCACGGTATCGACAGCCGGATCCTTGCGGATGATGTCAACGAATTGCACCAGCTTCTGCCGCATCAGCTGGAACGAGATGCTCTGGTCGGCCTGAATGCTGCCGTTGATGCGGCCCGTGTCTTGCTGCGGGAAGAAGCCCTTCGGGATGATCCGGTAGAGTTCGACATTGGTGACGATGGTCACCAGCAAAATCCCGAGGACGAGGCGCGGGTGGCGGAGCGCCCAGCCGAGGCTGCGATCGTAGCCGCGCAGCATGGCGTCGAAAACCCGTTCGGTCATGCGGTTGAAGCGGCTCTGCTCGTCGTGGCGCGTCCGCTTGAGCAGCAGCGCGCACATCATCGGCGTCGTCGCCAGCGAGACCGCCAGCGACACCGCGATCGACACCGACAGGGTCATCGCGAACTCGCGAAACAGCCGGCCCACGATACCGCCCATCAGCAGAATTGGGATGAACACCGCCACCAGCGAGGTGCTCATCGACATGACGGTGAACACGACCTCGGCCGATCCCTTAAGCGCCGCCTCCATGCGCGGCATGCCCGCCTCGATGTGGCGCGAAATGTTCTCCAGCACCACGATCGCATCGTCGACCACGAAGCCGGTGGCGACCGTAAGTGCCATCAGCGACAGATTGTTAAGGCTGTAGTCCAGCATGTACATGGCCGCGAAGGTGCCGATCAGCGATACGGGCACCGCAACGCTCGGCACCATGGTGGCGCGCCCGCTGCGCAGGAACACGAATACTACGAGAATGACCAAAACCACGGAGATCATCAGGGTGCGCTCGACCTCTTTGAGCGAAGTCCTGATCGTGATCGAACGATCGCTCGCCGGCGCAATGTCGATCGCGGGCGGGATCGCGGCTCTCAACTCGGGTAACACCGCGTAGACGCGGTCGACCGTCTCGACAATGTTGGCACCGGGCGAGCGGTATAGAGTGACCAGCACCGACGGCTTGCCGTTGGCCAGGCCTGCATTGCGGATGTTCTCGTTGGCATCGACGATATCGCCGACATCGGTCAGGCGGACCGGCGCGCCGTTGCGATAGGCGATGATCAGCGGACGGTATTCGGTGGCCTTCGTAGCCTGGTCATTGTCATAGATCTGGTAATGCCGGTCTCCGACCTCGATATCCCCCTTGGGGGCGTGTGCGTTGGTCGATGCGAGCGCCGCGCGAACGTCTTCGAGACCGATGCCGTATTTGTTCAACGCGTTCGGATTGAGTTCGACCCGCACGGCCGGCAGTGAACTGCCGCCGACGACGACCTCGCCGATCCCGGCGATCTGGGACAGCTTTTGTGACAGCACCGTCGATGCCGCGTCATAGAGCTCGCCCTGGCGCATCGTGTCCGAGGTCAGAGCCAGGATCAGGATCGGCGCGTCCGCCGGATTGACCTTCCTGTAGGTCGGGTTAGTGCGCAAGCTGGTGGGCAGGTCGGCATGCGCGGCATTTATTGCCGCCTGCACGTCGCGCGCGGCGCCGTTGATGTCGCGGTCAAGGCCGAATTGCAGATTGATGCGCACCGAGCCGACGGTACTCGACGAGGTCATTTCGGTGACATCGGCGATCTGGCCGAGGTGACGCTCAAGTGGCGTTGCGACCGTCGTCGCAACCACGTCCGGGCTCGCGCCCGGCAGCTGGGCTGTGACCGAGATGGTAGGAAAATCGACCTGCGGCAGCGGCGATACCGGCAGCTGGAAAAAAGCGACTGCGCCCGCGGCTGCAACCCCAAGAGTAAGCAGTATGGTGGCGACCGGTCGCCGGATGAAGGGAGTCGACGGGTTCATTCGGCCGCCCTCTCCTCATCGGCATGGCGAATGGCGTTATCGGCATTGAGATGGGACTGCTGGAGACGATCGTCGGCCATCATTTTGATCGCGCGATCGATTGCTGCGCTTTCCTCCAGGCCCGTATCGGCGAGTTCAGCGACCGTCAGCTCAGACGCGTCCAGGTGGACCGCGTCGACGGGTGGTTCGACCGAGCGGCCTTCGGTGACCTGGTGTGTCGTGGTCACCAAGCTGCGGATTACTTTGAAAGCAAATTTGCCGGCCGACATCGCGAAAAGTCGCCCCGTCTTTAAGTTATCGAGATGAACTGTCCCCCGTCATGGGGCCCATATTTTCCGCGCAAGCAGGACCCGCCAAAAGACGAGGGCGAAGGACTGCCGCGATAATGTCTTCATGCCTCCTGTGCCGGTCTCGAAGGCTCACAAGAAATCACAAATTTACTGGCTCAAACATTACGAGCAGATGGATAGTCGATTAAAAACAATTACCGGCATTTCACGCGAATAAAAGAATTACCAATGTTTAACGTGAAACTGAAAACTCCCCCGGCAAAGCAGCAATTCGTACATTCGTTCAGCTTGATCCGAGTCGCGGTAAAACCTTATCCGATGCTGATTGCTCGCGGGATCGATGCATGCTCGCAATACGCTGTCGGCAGCCCTTAGGTCGGCCGAGCCCTGCTAATCGAAATGATGAATTCGTGGGCAACGGAGGCGCGTGATTGCTTTCGGTCAATGACGTGCACCGAACCTACGGTGAGGCCAACGGCTGGGCCACGCACCCTGCGTGGAAATGCAACACTCCTTCACGACCATCTGGATTGGCCTCGCCGCCGGCCAGCTCAATTCAATATTACCAACTTTTAATCTCAGGTTATCTGCCGGTAAATGATTAAATGCTGATGTTTTCTACGCGTGCTTCAATGCGGTTCCTGCCGCGCCGCCTGCAGCTGAGGTAATGCCGATGTCGACGGGCGCATATTGTTTATGAAAATGATACTTGTGCGTCGTGCATGTTCGCGTAACATCGGCTTGAGAGAGGTAAAAACTATTGACTGCGGGTTTTTGCATGGGCAAGCCACCCCAAAAAACGAGCGGCATCGCGGTCATTCTTGCGCTCGGCGCGGTTGGCCGCTGGCCGTACGGGAGCGTGGTACCTGCATCACTAGCCAGCGCGGCGCCGAGACGCTTTACGCCACCTGCGAGCTGCTCGCATGCCACAGCAGCCGCGTGTTCGGCGACGCCAGCAGCTATTCCAGTCGCGATCGTGATCGCCGCAAACCGCAACGTGCCGGTCTACCTTACTGGCGCGCTCGGCCAGCGTTTCCATCTTCGTCGGCCCGCGCGACGCGCTGTCGCCACCGCGCGCTTTGCCGGGTAATCGAGCTCCCTCGCGCGGAAATGCGATGGAAAATGAAGTCTGTTAGAGTTTTCTGACAGAGTGCGCCGCTCCGGTGCGAGGGCGCGAGATCTGATGACATCGGACGTCGCCACCTGTTCTGCGCTATGCCTCGATCAAGCGATGACAACCATCGTGTCGTGAGCTTCCGGCCTCGACGTGCCAAACGTGGGGAGACCGCCAAGTGGCGCGAGCCCATCCGTCAAGGTGACCCGAGTATTTTGTTGAGCCTCGCGAAGTTCGAACGCGATGATCGAGAGGACGATTACCGACAACGTATGGTCCTGAACATGCTCGCGTTCATTGTCTTGATTGCGCTGACATTAATTGGGGTCTGGTTGGCAGTTAATATCAACAATCAGCATGATGCCCTGGCGCCGTCGCATCGACCGATTGACATGGACGGGTCTCGCCCCGGGAGTTAGCCGGGCATCTACAGCAGATTCCGGTCATAGGGAACCAATCCAGATGGTTGGCGCTTTGGTGAGAGCGATGACGCGGGATGGAGCAGCTAAGCTCGAGCGGTTCTCGCGGTAACGCCGCGCAAGAGAGTCTTATTTGCTGAGCGGATTCTGGGGCAGATAGATAGCCAGGGGTTGCGCTGCCGGGTCGATCGCGTCGGCGCCTCATCAATAAAGACCAGATGGCTGGTTCTCGCAAGCCTTGCGTTCCGATGCAGCGCCGACCTGCCCCAGGCAACGTGCGCCCGCCGTAGTCGGGCTGCAGCGTCTGCATGGTCCGAAAATCATGTCACGTCATGCCACCTTTTTTGGTGTGTTCGGCAAGGTAGGGGGCACGGTGCTGCTGCGTCACGGGTGAAGGTGAACGCGGACGCGAGGGTGACCGATTGAGCCGCAGTGTAGTCGGAGGACCGGTGTCCGGTACCCGGCCAAAGGTGTCGGGTGAACCCGCCGCACGGTCTAAGAAACAACCTCATTCTCGCACACCTCTGCATTGTGGCCCGACCGGAGTCGCACCCAAGCGTTGCCCTATAACCGCCTAACACTTGCAATAATGGCTAGATGATGATGAAATTCAAAATAATTGGATACGAAAAGATTGGGACGACGAAATTTTTCGACAATGCCGAAGTTGTCGGAAGGGTGGTTCAGTTCAGCACCTAAGACCCAACCATAGGGGGATCGGTCATGCAGCGTGCTCGCGTGTGCTCAGCCGTCATCGTCGCGCTAGCTCTGTTGACGTTCACCGCCAACGCCGCGCAGTTCGGCACCAGGGACGAAGCGGTCGCGATGGTAAAGCGCGTGCAGGAAAAATTTAAAAAGGATGGTGCTGAAGCGACGTTCGCGGCGGTTACGGCCCAGCAGCGCGCTTTCAAGGACCGAGACCTCTACGTCTACATCATGAATTTTGATTGCGTGATTCAAGCGCATGCGGCGCGCGCCGAGTTGGTCGGTAAAAGCCTGTATGAATTCAGGGATCAGGACGGAGTGTACCCCGCACGCAAGACCGTTGAGGTCGCGCTTAGCGCGGGACGCGGTTGGATCGATTACCGATGGACGAACCCCCAGACAAAATTGGTGGAAGCCAAATCCACATACGTCGAGAAATTGGGAGATCGTTATGCGATCGGCGTCGGCATCTACAAGGACGAACAGGTCAACCGGAATACGGTCTCCATCATATCCGGCAGTCCTGGCTCCGATGCTACCTACCTCCAGGTTGCCTACGACCTTGCGGCGGTGCTCAACGACGGGGAAAATCTGCGCATTCTGCCGGTGATTGGAGTGGGCGGGTCACAGAACATCCGCGACGTGCGTGCCCTTAAGGGTATCGATATTGGCCTCACCCAGGTAAGCATCCTCAACAATTTCCGCCGCGTTAATGAGACGCTCGGCGTCACCGACGACAAGATCGTCTACATTGCCAAGCTCTTCAATCTAGAGGTGCATCTTATCGGGCGGTCCGACATTACATCGATCGAGCAGCTCAAAGGGCAGAGGGTCAATCTCGACGAACTGGGCAGCGGCACCAACTACTCCATGCGTGACGTCTTCAAGCGCCTGGATATCGACATCCAAGAAGTCAACTTGCCGCAAATCCTGGCACTGGAGAAAGTCAAGACCGGCGAAATTGCAGCGACAGTCTTGGTCGCCGGGAAGCCGACGCTGTCAATGTCGCGGCTGAGGCTCTCCGACGGGCTCAAATTCGTACCGGTTCCCTACACTAAACCGCTGATGGCGGATTTCTTGCCCACCGAACTCACTCATGACGACTACCCGGATATGATCCCAGCCGGTCAGTCTGTAGAGACAATCGCGGACGGCGCCCTACTTATCGCCTACAACTGGCCGAAAAATACCGATCGCTATCGACGGGTCGAGACATTCATCAATGCTTTCTTCCCGAGGATTGCCGAGTTTGGCCAGCCGCCGCATCACGTCAAATGGCGCGAAGTCAACCTTGGTGCGACGCTTGCGGGGTGGACTAGACTGGAGTCGGCCGAGGCTTGGCTCAATAGCAACCGGCAAAAAGTTCTCGCCGAACAACGTTCGCCGGCAGGATCGTCTCTCGGTCTGCGTGGCATTTCGAGTTCGGAGCCCACGCCCGACGCCCAAGTCGATCGCCTGTTTGAGGAGTATTTGAAATGGGCCCACGCACACGGGGTTGCTGATCGGCCGCCCCCAACCTCAACAGGGGCCCGAACTGCACGTTGAAGGTCAGCGGCTGCAAGTTGAGAACTGTTGTGACTGATGGTTCATTGCTGCGCTTCCTCAGTAGGCAGCACGTGCCGCCGTCAAATTGGATTCTGACCCTGGCACCAACGTGACGGTGGGCGGTGGTCATTTGGTCACTCGTACAGCGATTTTGCGGGGCGGCTTTCCCCGGCCTCCCCCCTAGAGCCAAAAGCGCAGCGAGATCATGCGGAGAGCAGCGCATGAAGGCCGCGCGGGATCAAGGTATTGTGGTTGTCGGGAATCGCGCGTTTGCAGCAATGGCGCGGCAGCCAGGTCGGCGACAAGCCGAACTGCGATCTGCCGGTATGCCCCTGGCTGGACGTGTACTGCCTTGGCTGCCGAGTGCTCGACGTCGTCGGAAGCTTAATGCGTAGCTTCCAGCGCTCGTTGTACCCCTTCGACACCGCTGCCGCGGGGACGTGTGCCAGCACCTTCGGGAGCCGCATCATGAATATCCATCTGTGCTCGATCACGTTGCTGCTCACCGTAACAGCGGCGTATGCCGAGCCGATTGCGTCGCAGGATATTTATGTCCTTGAAGGCAACGTGATCGACAAGCAGGGCCAGCGCATCCGACTCGTCGGGTTTGATGCCCCCGAAGAAGGCCAGCGCGCGCAGTGTGCGAGCGAACGAACACTGGCTGCTCGCGCCGCCGCCAGGCTGCGCCAAATCATCAGCCGGGCCGACAAAATCGATCTGCAAATCGTCGCCTGCGCGTGTCCACGCGGCACCGAAGGGTCCCAGCAGTGCAACAACGGGTGGCCATGCGGGCGCTTGACCGTTGATGGCAAGGACGTCGGCGCGATGTTGGTCGCAGAGAATCTGGCGCATGCGTTCGTTTGTGGCCAATATGCTTGCCCGACGCGCTTGTCGTGGTGCCGCCCCGAGCCGCCGGAGTAGGGGCGGGTGCAGACGCTGAGTAGGCTATGATGAAGTGTGGAAATAGGGGTCGGCTTTACAGTTGCGCATCCCCTCCACAGTGGAACTGCGAGGATTCGCGCACGGTCCCGCGCGCGCATAAACCCAAGCCCGGGCCGCTTGTGTTGCCGGTCGTCGATGCGACGCTTAACACGGGCAACAGTCTGTCTTTTCCCGACATCACGGGCAGGCTGGTCGGGACCCCGTGCTGGCCACACCGCGCGCAAGTTACCGCGGCGCTACGATCAGATCACGATCAGCACGCGCCTGTTGACCGGTCTTCGTCGCGACCCACACATTGATTCCCTTTGCTCGCTGACACCACGGTCCGTGAATCCCTGAAGGAGCAAAGCCGTCGAACCGAAGCTTTCTTCCGCCCCTTCACGCTCTTTCAGCACATCCGCCTGCGGCTTCACGGTCGAGGTTGCTGCTCGAGAGAACGGCGGCTTGATCCCTATTCTTTTCCAAACCAGCGCAGTGCGGTCGCAAACAATGCTCCGTAGAGGAGGATGGCTATGGCAACCATCGCGTCATCGGAGGTAAGGCTATATAAATCTTCCATAAATTCAGACACAGGATATTAACTCTGTCTGTAGCCTTCGCGAAACGCTGCGTTGATCTCGCCTACTTTTGGGGAGTTCTAAGGAACAGCTGAAGCAAAACAAGTGAAAGTTCTGTCATA
>JASHYD010000248.1 GCA_030043175.1 Xanthobacteraceae bacterium
CAAATCCAGCCTGCCACAACGAGCAAGGGCGCCATTCAGCCGAAGCACGACACGAGCGGCTCCACGTTGGAGACCCCATCAGCACTCGGGAAAGACCCAGGCAGCACCAGCGGGCAAGAACATAGGGCTGCTGAAATCTTGGGCTCGGTTGACGGTCCCGGCACTCGCCGGCGTCACCAGGACCGAGGAGATCAATGATGGCGAAATGCAAACGCAAGAATCCGGAGAGCGTCGCTGACCGATTGCGTTGGCTCGCTCCGCATGTGGAAGGCTTCACAGCCCAGCTCGGCCAGAGCGGATATAGTGCGGCCACGATTACGGAGCTGACGCGGTTGCTTGCCTGCTGGGCTGAACGGATGCGAAACGCCGGCTTCGATATTGGCAGCACCGAGACGGGTCTCGCCGCCTTGGGGGTCTTTCGAGGAAGCAGGACAGCTCGGGCTCAGGGCGCAGCCGCGCTGTTCGTAGCCTATCTCCGGCGCCACGGCGTACTGCCGCCGATCGTGCCGCAAGCGCGGCCAGAGGAGGTCTGGCCGGTTCTGGCCGCCTTCCGGAGCTGGATGCGCGAACAACGCGGCGTCGCCGACTCGACGCTTGATAGATATCAATTGATTTTGGCTGACCTGGTGGCGTTGCTCGGAGATGATCCGGCCGCCTATACGGCAGCTGCGACCCGCAGCTTCGTGCTCGATCGGGCAAGCCCGCATGGGCGCGGCCATGCCCGAAGCATCGCCGTCGCTACACGGGCCTTTCTTCGCTATCTGGTGGCGCAAGGACGGCTGCCAGCGGGGCGAGACCATGCCGTTCCGAGTTTCGCGAGCTGGCAACTCGCGACGACGCCCCGCTTCCTCTCTGACAGGGACATCGCACGTGTCCTCACGGCGTGTGACGGCGAAGATCGCTTGCGTGACCGGGCCGTTATTTTGTTGCTTGCCAGGCTCGGACTCCGGGCGAGTGAGGTCGCCCATCTGAACTTCGAACAGATCGACTGGGCTGATGGCCGCGTTACCATCGCCGGTAAAGCGCGGCGCGAGGAGCGGTTGCCGCTGACCCAGGAGGTGGGCGACGCCATCATCGCCTATATTGAACGGTCCAGGCCACAAGTGGCTACGAGTCGCGTGTTCCTGACTGATATCGCCCCGATCGTCTCGCTTAGCCGTATTGCCGTGAAATGTATCGTGCGGCGTGCCTTGGACAGGGCTGGCGTTGACAGTCCGTACCGGGGCGCCCATGTGCTCCGGCACTCTGCCGCCGCGGCCATGCTCCGGCATGGCGTCAGCCTGGCGGGTGTCGGCGCAGTGCTTCGACACCGTTCGCCGTCGACGACGGCCCTCTACGCCAAAGTGGATATCGCCCTCCTGTCCGACATCGCGCAGCCCTGGGCAGGGAGGCTCCCATGTTAACCGGAGACGTTGATCGCTACATCGCGCTGCGCCGAACTCTCGGGTACAAGCTGCGCAACCCCGAGCGCCATCTGCAGACGTTTGCTAATTATGCGACCTCGCGTGCCGAGGCGCACATCCGAACCGCGACGGTCCTGGCTTGGGTGTCGGCGGCCGGCCCGACGCTGGAGGCTCGGGCCGATCGCTTCCGCAGCCTCGCATTGTTTGCGCGCTTCCTCCAAGCTGAGGATCCTCGGCATGAGGTCCTGCCGCGAAACCCCTTTGCAGTTCGAAAGACCCGGCCGGCCCCCTATATCTACACGCCTGACGAGATCGCCCGCATCCTGGATGCTGCGGGGAAGCTGCGGCGCCAGCAACCGAACCCGCTTCGGCGCGAGCTTTACATCACGATGTTCGGGCTGATCGCCGCAACGGGTCTGCGCATCTCAGAGGCGATCGCGCTTCGCGTCGACGACGTGTGGTCCGATGGGATGCTGCACATCCGCGAGACCAAGTTCTGCAAGAGCCGGCTTGTGCCGCTACATCCGACCGTCGTTGCTGCGCTCGGCCGCTATCTGGAGAGGCGGCGCCGTATCATCTCCGACTGCGACTACTTGTTCCCGTCGGTGCAGCGACGCAGGCTTTGCCCGAGCACGGTGAACGACACCTTCCGCAGCCTCCTGCGACGGGCAAACATTGCACCTAGCCGCAAACGGCAGCCGCGTATCCATGACCTTCGGCATACGCTAGCAACCAGGGTGCTCGAACAATGCGGCGCCGACCGCGGCGAGATCGCCCGTCACTTCGTCGCCCTCTCAATCTATCTAGGCCACGTCAACATCCAGAACACCTACTGGTATCTGCAAGCCACGCCGGAGCTGATGACTGACATCGCCGCCGCTGCGGAGAGGCTGGTCGGGAGCGAGGCTCCATGACGCCGATCGCCCCCCTCATCACGAGCTTCCTGCAGGACTACATGCCTCGCCAGCGGGGTTATAGCCTGCAGACCTGCGAGACCTATGCGGTCAGCTTCAAGCTTCTCTTGGAGTACGCGGCGACGCGAACGGGGACGCGACCGTCCCGCCTTGCGATCGAGCAACTCGATGCGCCGCTCATCGTGGCCTTTCTGGCGTACATCGAGCAAGAGCGCGGAAATGGCGCCGCCACACGCAACCTGCGCCTTGCCGCCATCCGATCGTTCATGCGGTACGTCGAGCATCATGTGCCCTCAGCGCTAGCGCAGGTGGGGCGGATCGAAGCTATTCCAATCAAACGCCGCGACCAGAAGCTCATCCGCCATCTGACCATGGAGGAGATACGTGCGATCTTGAATGCGCCCGACCTGACGACCCGGTTGGGTGTGCGGGACCGGGCGATGATGCACCTCTGCTTCGCCGGCGGCCTGCGCGTCTCCGAGCTTGTCGGCGTCCTGCAGGACAATATTACGCTCGGCCGAACGCCAACCGTGATGGTTCGCGGCAAGGGCCGCAAGGAGCGTTGCCTGCCTCTCTGGAAGGAGACAGCACGCGACGTTCGAGCATGGCAGAGCGTGCGCGGTGAAGCGCGGACGCCTGAGTTGTTCGTGAACGCTGAGGGAGCTGCGATGACGCGGGCGGGCTTCGAGTACGTGCTTGACAAGCATGTTCGCAGAGCCGCCAAAATCTGTCCGGCCCTTGCTGGTCGAACCGTCTCTCCGCACCAACTTCGACATAGCTGTGCGGTGGTCATGCTCCAGGCGACACGCGATATCCGGAAGGTGGCGCTGTGGCTTGGGCATGCCGATATCCGCACTACCGAGGTCTATCTCCGCATGGATCCCAGCGAGAAGCTGGAAGCAGTTGAAGCCGTTGTCCCGCCGGAGTTGCGCCGCGGTCGGTTCAAGGCGCCAGATTCGCTGATCGCCTCTCTTCTGGCGAACAGAGCGCCGTAGACGGCAGCCGTTTGCTCAAGCCGGCGCGGTATCCGGTGAACGGCGTCTCGTACCCGACCGGCCTTGCCGGTCCTCTCTTGACCCCACGGCCGAGCGGCGCTCTCACGGGGGAGCCGCTCGTGTCGTGCTTCGGCTGAATGGCGCCCTTGCTCGTTGTGGCAGGCTGGATCTGGCGGCAGGCGTTCTCTGCCGGTGGCGTTACTGATCCTGCATCGTTCTCTCTGGGGAGACTGTGCCCGGAGCCACCCAGGCGTTCTCTCTTTGCGGCGGGTCTGGCGCCGGCCGGCCTTGTCCCTGCAACGGCTCCGCCGACCTTCTTCCCCTGCGCTGGCGCGCATTCCTCGCGAGCCAAGAAGCTCGGCTGCCGCCGTCCTCCGCTGCGCTGCGGCCCTGTGGGTGCAGATCGGCCGTCCCGTCGCCTGAAGACCGCCATCGAGACCGCATGGGGCGGCTTCGGACAATAGTCAGGAGAGACGACAATGGCTCAGATCGGCATCTTCACCCGCGGCGACGATGGCGCCTTCACCGGCACGATCCGCACCATCGCCATCAACGTCAAGGCGACCATCAAGCCCGTCGCTAAGGACAACGAGCGCAGCCCCGACTACCGGGTCATCGCCAATGGCGTCGAGCTTGGCGCAGGCTGGAGCAAGGCGGCCAAGGACACGGGCGCCGAATACGTCTCGATCAAGCTCGACGATCCCTCCTTCACAGCCGCGATCTACGCCACCCTGGTCCAGGGCGACAACGGCGAACACAAGCTCATCTGGTCGCGATGACCGAACTCGCGCCGCCTCGCCCCGAGCGAGGCGGCGTCCCTTTCACCTCGGGATTATGCGGAGCATGACGGCGCGAAACGCCGCAGAAATACTCAGCCCCGGCAAAGAAACTCTGCATAATACTTCACTCCGCATAATCCACTTGGTCGATGTAGATGCGGTGGCTCGGCGCGTTTTCGTTGGTCCGGCTCACTGAAACGATGCGGACGTTCTTGGTACGCAGGCTGAGGGTAAAGATATCGCCCAGGTACTCGCTGTCGCCAATGCGCTCGAAGGTACCGAT
>JASHYD010000249.1 GCA_030043175.1 Xanthobacteraceae bacterium
CGCCGCCGTTTCGCGCGAACCATAGGTTGCCGGCCACCAACTGCCGGTCACTTGCTGTACCGGCCTTCAGAGAGTCGGCCCATCCAGCACCAAATAAGACTAGGCACCCCCGTGATCAGAAGCATGAGTGCCTCCGTCCGGACGAATGCGGTTGCGCTTCAGATCTTGTTCAGCACCACAGCAGCGGCGAGACCAAGGTTGCCTAGCAAGGTCTGTCGGCGCACGCCGGTCCGAGCGAACATCCTGGCACGCTCCAAAAGCGGCCGATGGCGCGCGTTGCAGAACAAGTCGAAGATGTGCTGGTTCTCCGCGGTCATACGCGGCCGTAGGCGTGCAAGCGCCACGACGTTAAGGTCCGTCCAATAGCGAAAGCGGCCGTTCCGGAGCATGTGAATGCGGCGCATGCGCGCGGCCCAGCCCATGTTCGAGCCAATCACGTTATGCCCATGCTGCCGATAGCGCACTGAAGGGTAAGCATCGTAATGCACGACGCCGCCGCAGGCGGAAGTCACCTGATAGAGCCACCAATCGTGGGAGGGAACGTCCAAGTCCGCGCCGCAGAACGCTACCAATTCGCGCGCCTTTTGATTGAAGACGATCGTGTTTCCGCCCATGATGCTTTGCACGAGCGCACATTCGAAATCCGGCTTTTTACAGAACAGTGGAGAGAAGCCGATCTCAATCCCACGTTCATCGATCAACCTTGTGCGTGAGCCGTACAGCGCCGGAATAGCGGAACCTGCTTTCTCCAACACAGCGACCGCACGAGCTAGCCGATCCGGCTCCCAAATATCGTCTTGGTCGCAAAAGGCGTAGAAGTCGCTGTCGAGGTTTTCCGTGCAGGCCAGGAAAAGAAAATTTCCCGGAGCCCCACGCCGTGGACCAGCGATAATTTCAACCTTGCCGGGTTCGAATGATTTCTGGAACCTATACAGGATGGAGCGAGTGCAATCCGACGATCCGTCATCGGATGCTATCAGCCTCCAATTCCTAACGGTTTGGCTTTCAAGCGAAGCCAATTGCTCGGGCAAAAAACGCTCGCCGTTGAGTGTGCCGAGAAGAATCGTAACGGCCGGACCTGGCGAAGGCGAAAATGTGGACAAACCACTGTCGCTTGCGCGCGGCAATAAAGCACTTCTGGACATACGGTCCCCCCCACGCGAACCGTCGCTGCGTTACCGAAGCGTAATCTGTGGGCAAATTGTGTGATAATTATGACAATTTGTGCAGAAATTGGGGCAGATTCAACTTTTGGTCGCCTTTCTCGCAAGGCCAACTTTAGCCAGCAT
This sequence comes from Xanthobacteraceae bacterium, assembly GCA_030043175.1. The sequence continues at coordinate 1,290 of JASHYD010000249.1, forward strand.
CACTGGGGGCAAGTCATCTTCGTCAAAGACCTAGGCACGAGCTCCTCGGTTGATTGCGTGAAACCAACGCGATCACACGATCGAACTTAAATGCTCAGGCCTCATCTTGAGGAGGCCGCTTCTGTTAGCGCGGCCGTCTCGAAACATGGCCACAGGTATGATCTCGCCCGCGGTCATCCTTCCCGACGGGCGCCAGAGCGCGCCCCTTAAGGACGGACTAATTCAGAAGACGGTTCCGGCGCAAAATGAAATACTCGTTGTAGGGCAGATCATCGGTTACGACCATGGTCTTGCCGCCGGCCGGAAGCAGATTTGCGACGTCCGTTCGCCGTGACAGAATGTTCTGCGCCATGCGCTCAATCGAGATGTTCGAGTTCCACTCCATAAGATCACGTTTGGCCGCTTCTGGCAGGCGCGCCAGAAATTCTGCGGGTGTCAGGTCGCGGATTGGTGAGGTGGACGCCAGCAGGTGATAACCCCAGTCCTCGATTGATTTGAAGGCAACCACATAGGGAAAGGACTCCTGTATCGAGCGTGCAACGGCGTACTGAATATTTTCTTCGCCTCCGGGAAACCACTGCTGAAGGATGCCGCCGGGCGCAAGATGAGCCTTGACGACATCGTAGAACTCCTTGGAATAGAGCAGACTCGACGCCGCGGCCTCGATCGGAGGCGGGGGATCCAACGTGATGACGTCGAATTTCCTGTTGCTGCGGAGCAGATAGCGCCGGCCATCGTCGACGACGATGTGTGCTTTCGGATCGGCAGTCACGTCCCGGGAGTCCGCAAAGAAAAAGCCAAACGACTCGGTCACCGACGGGGACAGTTCGACGACAGTCGTATCGATTCCCCAGCTGTGCATGGCACGGAAAGTCGTGCCCATCCCGAAGCAGATGATCAACCCTGCCTTGGCCTGGTTGTTGATGGCGAGCGGAAGATGCGCCATGACCTTGGTGATCGGCGTCAGAAATGTCATGCCGACGCCATTAACCAGCAGCCGTTTGCCCATTCCCTCGCCATATGCGATGACGGTGGCTACGTGATCCCGCCGCACTTCGTGCGGCCCGTAAAACATGCCATCCTCGTAACTGCGGCTTACAAATACCGCAAAGGCAAAAACTGCCGCGAATGGCAGGACGATCACGGCGCCCTGCCGCATCGACCGCAATATCGGCCGCCTTGACCACGCGAACAGAAAGAACATGGGAATGCTGAGAACGAGAAGCGCTGCGCGCGTGCCGATTGTCGGGAGAAGCATATAGGCGGCGACGAGGGGGCCAATAATCCCGCCGGCGATGTTTACGCTGTAGGACAGCCCGGCATTGGCCGGATCGCCGCGGGAATACTCATCGATCAACTGAGGCGTTAAGTAACCGAGCGCAAGGCAGAATGGCACGATGCTTAACAGCGTGACCGCGCTTGCCAGAACCGGGTCGATGTTCTCGCTGACCCGCGGGTCGCTGAGCAGAATCGGCACCAGCGCGAACAGGCACAACGCACCGAGAACATTGTCGGTGGAAACAAGCCGGCCGTTGTTCAGGCCGCGGCGGTAAATGTAGGAGCCGATCCAGGTCGACAGCAGATAGGTGGTCAGGATCATCGCAAAGGCGTAGATCGTCGTCTTGAGCACGAAGGTAAATGCGCGGGTCCAGGCCACTTCCATGGCCAGCGACGTGAAACCCGTCGTGAACAAAATAATTTCCAGCCAGCGGCGGGACCCCCGAATTCCTGGCCGCACCGGCGCTTGAGTTGGCGACTGCAATGCAGCGTCTTGCCCCAATTCACAGTGGTAGATCCGCCCGAGTACCAAGCTGATCGCCGCGATTGAACAATTCATCGTCGCTGCGATGACAGAGGTTGCGTGAAAGCCAAACACCTCCACCAAAACAAGAGCAGTCATGGCGGTGCCGGTCATCGCGCCCATGACGTTCGCCACGTATAGAAAGCTGAAGCTGCTCTGATTGGCGGGATCTGTCTGCCTCACGAACGACATCATCAGCGGGAAGGTGGCGCCCATCATCGTGCACCACGGCAGAATCGCGACGACAATGAAGATCGCCGATACCAACAAATAACCTGTTGAACCGGCTTCTCCGGCGTTGAGCAGGTACTCTTCACCCAATTGGAACAGCTGCGGAACCACGAACGCACCGATGCCGATGATGAACTCGGTTGCGGCGTAGAAATAGGCCGACGAAATCTTCAATCTCCGGGCCCACTCATGGACCCATTTGCCGCCGAGCCACGAACCCAGCCCAAGTCCCAGCATGAAGACTGACAATACGACCGACAGGACCGGGGTAATTACGCCAAAATGGGCGAAAGCCATGCGGACCCAAACAACCTGATAAAGCAGACTGCAGAATCCCGAGCAGAAGAATAAAAGGAAAAGCACGGGTTTGAGGTGACCGCTGATCGCTGTAGGGCTGATTTTCGCTGGTTGTGCCTTTGATACCGCGCTGTCCATTTGCCCAACTCCGATCACCTAGGGTTCCTTGTGTCATTTATCGAATGGGAGCAAACAATAGCAAGTGCGTTCAGCTGGCCCGCGTACGGTTCCGATCAGGTTGAGCCACTGGGCCCATGGGCTTGTCCCGGCCATCTTGCCCCCTGCCCTCCCCCGCTTGCAAACGCCGTAGCGCGAGGTAGCAAGACGCACGTGAATGCGGGGCATGACGGCACCGACGCCCGTCCCATCAGAACGCACTCCCATCATCAGCGATCCGGCACAGACTCAACGCGTGCCCCTCGAGGTTTGACGAGATCGGTTGGCAGGGCGATGCGCTCAACCGCAGACCAAGCAGCGCCAATATGCGATTCAATTTGTCGCTATTGAATTCGTCAACATTGAGAATGAACTTTGGTCGTCCGGGCGTGCGCATAATGCGTTTCACCTCAGCTGCAAGCTGGTTATTCTGTGACAATTCGAGATAATTATTCTCGATTCCCACGTATTGCGCGGAGGGATCAGCGAATGGAATGAAATACGCGACCGGATCCCAGGTCGCGATCAATACCACGCTATTCGCCGGCAGCGCAGGCACGCCTACGTCAACGTACCGATCTCCATAATGGCCGCGGCCCCAGTCAAGATAGACAGTAGTGGTAGCAGCAAGGATCAGCGACGCGAGTGCACCGATAATCCGCAGCCGGCGATCTTCAAAGACCCAAATCAAGGCACCGACCGTGACGATGCCCGTCAGCATCTCGAGCGGGACGGCGTACCTGTAGTAGCCGAAGCCAAGCGCCCAGCACAAGTAAGACAGGACGACGAATATGAAAACGAGGTCAAGACCGCATGTGTGCGTCGATGGATGCTCCCGGCGGCAACCACTACGCACAAACTTCACTACAAACGCCGCGAGCCCGGCGGCCATCGCAACATAGGCAATGGCGGCGCGCCAGTCCCGGAACGGCGGCTCTGCGACCGTATAGGCGCCCACCGTTGTCCAATAAAAAGGGTAGGTGATCAGTTGCCAGAAATCTTGCGGAACGAATCGCGCGTCGCGAACGGCTTCAGGCTCCCAGTATGGCGACCGAAAGATGTGATTGAGGTAGGGGAATGTCGGATTCCCAAAATCGTGCCACAACGTGAGCATATGATGCCCGGCAACGGCGAGACCCCCAAGCAGCGCTCCTGCACCAAAGAGCACCAGCCCACCGATGGTCCTGCGCCGTGCCGCGGCGAGGACCGCGATAGCCCCCAATCCCGGGGCGTAGACCGCCGACGTAAATTTCAACCCGATCCCGATTCCCGCCAATAATCCCGCCCCGGCGAGGCCAAGAGCGCTTCCGGTTGTCGGCCGCGCGGCTTTGAGGATGCCCAACAGCGAGCCCAGGACAAACAGCGAGCTCGTGAGATCATTGCTCGAAGTTCCGATCAGCGACACAAACCCCGCGCCGGAGACGCCCATCAACCACGCCGCGGCGCCCAGGGGCCAACGCTCTGCTGGCCGAAGCGGACGAACGACGTGAAGGCTAATCGCAAAAAGCACGGCGGCGTTGATGCCGTGCATGGCGCCCATGATAAACGCGATGACGCGCGGAGCTTCGTTCAGGGGCGAGGAAATGAGCCCGTAGAGGATCAGGTCCGCGGTCGGGTTGAGAAAGCCCTGCTCCTGAGCGGGACCGATATCGTAGAGATAGCGATGGTGCAAATAGGCCCACGGCGCATACAGGTGATAATAGCGCAGGTCCCAATAGTTGTCGGGCCCCAAGGCGACCGACACGATTCCGGCGCCGCAACAGATCAACACCATCAAAACGCAAAGGTGCCAGACTTTGAGGCCGTCGGGGGCAAGCGAGCTTTGCAAGTGCGACCGTTTGCTTTCAACCCATGACGCGATCGTGCCGGGCGGAAGGAATAGTTGATCTTCTGAGCGACCACTCGACGACAAGCTGAGACTCTCCTGGAGGATTGACCTGTATGTTGCGCCATGCACCGCCGTTGTTCGCCGGAGCCCGAAACCCCGGACCCCCTGCCCTCCCCCGCGTGTAGGGAAAGCAGGGAGGGGCCGTGCGGTCAGCCGGTGATCATACGCATCAGGACGCCATCCTTGCGTACGAATTGATGATAAAGTGCGGCACCGATATGCAAGGTCGCAAGACCCGCGATGGCGGCAGCGATCAGCCCATGCACCACTAAAAGTCGATCGGACAAGGGGCGGTCCGCCGACCAGATTGGTGGCAGCTCGAACAATCCGAACACCGGGATCGGTGCAGGAAAGGCTGACGTGGCCACCCAGCCGATGAAGGGTTGAACCAACAGGAGGGCATAAAGTGCCCAATGCGTGGCGCGTGCGGCCGCATGTTGCAATGGCGGAACGTCCGCGGGCAACGGCATAGGCGCATGGGTGATCCGATAGCCGAGCCGCAGGATGATGAGCGGGATAACCACCGCGCCGATCGAGCGGTGCAGATTGTAGAGAAAGTCCTGCAGTGGCCCGCCCCATTTGTTGGCGATGACGAGCCCGAGCGGAAGCAAGGTCAGCACCAGCGCGGCAGTCGCCCAGTGCAGGACACGGGCCGTCATGCTGTAGGCCGCCGGCGATCTGCGGTGCGTCATCCGGGTATCCCTTGCGAAACCGTCAGACATCGCAGGCCTCACCCCGGCGTCTGGACCGGTCTTCGGCCACATCCGCCACATCGAGCTCGTTGACGGCACGCGTCATCTTGCCGCTGAAATCTCGGGTGTTCTCGGTTTGACGGACCCTTGCAATGCGGTCCACCGCCCGATAGCTCTGGCCAGCCGCGTCTGGTTTGTGAACAAGCGGGCAAAGCCATGAGCTTCGCCCACCTGATTGCGCCCAGGCGTTCCGCAGGACGTGTGTCGCCGCTGCGCGCCGCGCGGCGAGTCTGGCCACCTCTCTGTCTCGCATCGCCCAGCGCCCTCCCGCCGATTCCGCGCCGGCATTCGCCGGCTGTCCTTACACCGCGTTCATGCTAACAATTTCTCGTGAACCTGGAAAGTTAATAGGCAAGATTGCAATAGGGGCAAACCGCGTGGCGTTCACGATCTGTCATAGCCGGGCTCGTCCGGGCCATCACGAAAGTTCGACACTGCGCGATCGCGATCGAAATCGCACGGACCAGCCCGGCGACACCACCTTGAGTTTCGCCCCGTTACGCGGCAATCGGGGTCACGTGGTCAGCCCCTCGCACAGGCCCGCTGATTGGCCGGAACAATTCGCAAGACTGCGATAGATCGACTGGACAGCGCCGCATGATCGCGAACCGAAAGATTTGCGTTGTGCTGCCCGCCTACAATGCGGCGCAGACGCTCGAAATGACCCTTGGCGACATTGCAAGCGACATCATTGATGACATCATCTTGGTTGACGACGCGAGCACGGATGACACACTGCATTTGGCGAAACGCCTGGGCGTTTACGCAGTCGGCCATACCCGCAACCGGGGTTACGGCGGAAACCAGAAGACTTGCTATCGCTTGGCGCTGGAGCGAGGCGCGGACATCATCATCATGCTGCATCCGGATTACCAATATACTCCGAAATTGCTGTTTCCGATGGCCTCTATGCTTTGCTGTGGATTGTTCGATGTCGTATTAGGTTCGCGTGTTCTCGGAATAGGCGCGCTCGCCGGCGGCATGCCATTCTACAAATATGTAGCGAACCGCATACTCACATTTGTTCAGAATATTCTGCTTGGATATAAGCTGTCAGAATATCATACTGGATATCGCGCGTTCACGAGAGAGGTTCTCGAAGCTTTGCCGCTCCAGCGGAATTCTGATGATTTTATATTTGATAATCAGATGTTATCGCAAATAATCTATCTGGGGTTCAAGGTGGGTGAAATATCCTGTCCAGCAAAATACTTCTCAGAGGCATCTTCCATCAATTTTTCCCGCAGCGTAACTTATGGATTAGGTGTGCTGAAAACCAGTATCAGCTTCAGACTTGCTCGAATGGGTTTCGATCGCGGCACAATTTTTGAAAAGCTGCGCCGTAGGGGTTAGCGCGCACTGCGCTCATGTTGTCAACGGCACCCCCCACTGATCCGAGACGCGATGGCCATCGTCAGTCAGCGGCTTGGGTGTGACGCTCCCCTGGGCCACGCGCGCAATCGCAACGCCGGTCATATTGGCTAGGTTTTTGCCCTATGTGACCGGCGAAGCGCATCGTCACTTCAACTCAACGGGCGACTCCCCTGCAGGTCACCCATGGCGACGGGTTCAAAGAAAGGCCACCGGCGCAGTAGAACGATTGGCCATCACACCTTTCTGCCGCCTACTCTGCGGCCTGCGTCGCCGCTACGCGTGGGAAGAATGTCTCCATCCGTGGCGTGACGCCGTTCTTGTGCATTTCCTCTAGCCACAGCGGATGGATGCGCGGGTCCTGGTCTTCGTATTCAATCTGGTCGCCGCCTTCCTTGATGTCCACCGACACCGCGCCCTTCTCGCCGAGCTTGACCCCGAGCAGCGAGCGGCGCTGGCCCATTGTCAGCGGATAGCGCAGCCCGCCGACCCCGGTGGCAAGATAGCGCGCCGGGAACGTGCTGCTGTTGAAATGCTGATGGAACTGCCTGTCGGCTGGCGGGAATACCACACCATGCTTCCAGTCGAGTCGCTGGAAATCCTTCTCGTCCTCGTACCACAGGAGCGAGTAGCCATGACCGGTGACGCACATGACGTGGAAACCGGGCCCGTGACGGTGTCCCTTCTTGTAGGTTCCGACGGGCATTTCCGAGATGTGGGCATGCATAGTGCCGTCGGCGAGCACGAACATGATATTGGTGCCGCCGGCACCACGGTCGCCCCACGACTTGAGCTCGATGGCGGCGAGATCCG
>JASHYD010000250.1 GCA_030043175.1 Xanthobacteraceae bacterium
ATCTTGCGGCCATTGGCAGCCCACCGCATTCCCGCCTTCAAGGCTGCCAACTCGCCGGCGTCCCGGTGTCACCGGGATAAGCCAATGAGGAATCGACGACGTCGGTGAACCTGCCCGGCGATTGCGCAAGATCGGCACCGGTCTCCGTAGCGCAGACTGCGGCCGGCTCGCAGTTGATGGCGACCACAACGTTTGTGGAGCCCACCAGGTGCCTCCTTCGCAGGATATGAACCGGCGCGGATGCGAGCAGTCGCTCCTGGCGCAAGCCTTGACCGGATGGCAGATAGTCGACCGGCCCAGGCCAGCGGGTAAGACGCGCTGCAATCTTCAACGAGACAGTGTTCGCGTTTATTGCGGGCTAAGCACCCGGCTTCTTACCCTCGGTTGGACGAGTTCGCAGTCCGTTGCCGCAAGTTTGCAGTTGCGGTGCGTCGCTAGGAATATGTTGCCTGCTAATAGTACGCTCGCTTCCGTAAAATACTTCGCGAACTGGGTGTATCCAAGTTTTCTGCCTGTGACGCAAGAGTCGGGCCAATTACCAAAGTCGCGGCGGCTCCTATGCACCACAGAAATTAGTGTAGACTGACTTCGCGAGCTGCCAGCGGGACGTGTCGAAGTCCTGTCGACTATCGGCAACGCTGATGCCCGCGGCAGGTGACAATTGCGCATCACCAACATCCGTCTTGGGGTGCCGATACCTTCAACCCAACGCTGGTTCGCCTAGTCCAACTGAAAACCAACGAGGTTGGCGTCTGCCTTGGTTGCCCTCGTGTTTTTCTTTAGGGAGATCATCATGCCCAACCGCTTCTCATGCTCGATGGTATCGGTTGCGATCGCGGCAGCAGCTAGCGCAGTCATCTCGGTACCCATCACGTCAACGCAGGCTCAAACGCCAGCGGCCACCGGCCAAGCGCTGACAACGTATTGGGGTGAACCCGACCTCCAAGGCATTTGGACGGACGAGTTTGATACGCCCTTCCAGCGGCCGGCCAGGTTTGCGGACCAGGAATACTTAACCGAGGCGCAGCGCCAAGAACTGGACAAAGATCGATCATCGCTGCTTAGCAACAATGACCGTCAGCAGCGCGGCTCCGAACTTGACGTCGCCGGCGGCTACAATGGGGTGTTCTTGACCGTGAAACGCACCAGCCCGCGCACGTCGAGGATTGTCGATCCGCCCAATGGCCGAATTCCGTCGCGGACGCCCGAGGCTCAGAAGGCTGCCGCCGTTGATCGAGAGTTTTACCTCGCCCTGTTGCAAGCGACCGAAACGTGCAAGAATAATTTGGTGCAGTGTAACGGCGGGAAATACGACCCGACGCCCTCGCCACGACGCGCGGAACCTCCTCCTCGCTACAACACCCAGCACATCAATCGCGATGATGGGCCGGAGGATCACTGGCCGAATGATCGCTGCTTGGGGCGGGGACTGCCGGAGTTCGGAACCCCGTTCGGCGGCAGTTTCCGACGAATCGTTCAGACGCCAGGCGGCATCTCAATCTTCTACGACGTGGGTCAAGGTCAGGGGTGGCAGCGCAACATCGTCATGGACGAGCGTCCCCACCTGCCGGGCAATATCCGTCAATGGTTCGGCGACTCGCGCGGGCATTGGGAGGGCAATACGCTCGTCGTCGACGTGACGAACTTCGGTCCGAAGACCGATTTTCTGGGATCCCGGGAGAACCTGCACTTGGTGGAGCGCTGGACGCGAACCGCACCAAGCACGCTCGAATATGAGGTCACGGTTGAAGATCCAACCGTATGGACGCGGCCCTGGACGGCATGGCAAGAGTTCGCCAAGCAGAGCGATGCGGAAAACAGAATTTATTACGAGCCTCGCTGCATCGAAGGAAATTATGGCCTTCCCGGGATGCTGCAGGGACGACGCATGGAAGAGCGCGCGTTTGCGCAGCAACGAGGTCCTGATCCGGCAACCAGGGACAGCGTCCGAGATGCGGTGATCATTGAACAGGATCCGTTGAACAGGATCCGTTGAACTGAGAACTCTGGAATGGCTTGCGGTTGCCGGATGGTTGTAAGCGGCTAGCAGGCGCGCTCTACCGTAAAGACGTGGGTCATTGGTCCACCTTGCCGACTTGCGCGGCGCACGAAGTCGTCAGCCAACCGGTAGTCCGGGCTGTGCCGGTCACATCTTCGAGAGAGGCGTTCGTCCCGAGCGATTTACCCCTTCCATTCTGCATTCCAATTCGCCCTCGCGACCCAGCCGATTCTCGGCGCGCAGCTAATTCGAACATTCAATAGGTCGAAGGCGTCGCCGCTTCAAGAGAAGCCGGCGTGCGAGGGTGTACCGTGATTTTCAAACTGAAGGAGATTTACCCTATGCGCGTTCCCCCCATCGTCTACCTGCCGGCGCTCCTCTCAGAACGCTCAGACGAGCGGCCGCGAATCATTAGCTCAGCATGGTCGATTTACGTCTTCGACACGCGCCACGAAAGGGCGTTTTCCTTCAATTTCGGCAGCGTTCCAGCTAAGTTTGTCAGCAAGCTCGCCACGACGATATTGCTGATTGCTGCGACCCCGACGAACGACCTCGCAAGGGTTGCGGCGGCGGCGAGCCGGCCCAACCTTCAGCTGGCCATCGAAGACTCTCCACCTGCACTCTCGCGGGAAAGCGAGGGTGGTGATCTCAAGATGCTTCGTCAATTGATCGAATTCGAGCTTGGCCCACCGTCGCAATCCGTGATCGTCGGCACGCCCGCCTCGATCTTGCCGAATACCGGCGTGCTCGTGATCGAAGCCGAATTACCTGACAAACGGTGGCTCGTGATGACGGTTCCCCACGATGTACCGCCGCTCATCCCGTATATTCGTCTGGCTTGGGTGTTTGGCTGGGCGTCTATCCTCAGCGGCTTGGTATCGGTGATCGCAGCACGTCGTTTCGCCCGACCGATCGGCGCGTTCGCGCGCGTGCTGCGGAGCGGCTCGGCATCGATACAATAGCCACACCGATCGCGGAGGGTGGGCCCCACGAGTTACGCATCGCAATACGCGCCTTCAACCGCATGCAGGAGAGGCTTAAGCGCTATGTCCACGATCGTACGCAAATGCTGGCTGCGATGTCGCACGACCTCAGAACTCCTCTTAATCGACTGCGGCTGCGGGCGGAATTTATCGAGGACCCCGAGCAGCAGCGCAAGATGTTCGGGGACCTTGAGGCAATGAACCTGATGATCGACCAGACGCTCGCGTTCGCGCGGGATGACGCACAGCGCGAACCCCGCAGGCTTGTCGAACTGGGCGTGCTGGTCGAGGACGTCTGC
>JASHYD010000018.1 GCA_030043175.1 Xanthobacteraceae bacterium
CGCCAGCTTTGGCGGATCGCCCGACGACGCCATCGTTGCCCGGCTTCGGCTTTTCTTCGAAGCCGATCGGAAAGCCGATCGGTCGCGCCACGGTGGCCCCGCTTTGGAACCAGCTCATGACCGAGGTGCTCGGTTATGCGAGGTACGGCGCCCAAGGTGGCGACATGTCGGGCGCAACGACGGTACTACTTGCCCGCCAATTTCCGGCATCGCTGGTGGGTATCCACATGAATGGGGTCGGTCCCGGAGGGCCGCTGCCCGCGGAAGCCGATCGGACGCCTGAGGAGCGATCCTGGGTAACTAAGTTGAATGCTTACCTTGAAACTGAGCGAGATTATTTTAATGAACACCAACACAAGCCTCAAACCATCGCATTTGCTCTCGCCGACAATCCGCTGGGTACTGCCGCCTGGATCGTAGAAAAATTGAAAGGTTGGAGCGATACGGCTGATGCAATCGAGCCGGCCTTCACCAAAGAACCAAGTCCTCACCAACCTGATGGTCTACTTGGTGACAAACACGATCGGGACCTCTATGTGGATGTACCGCGGGAACGCCGACGATGCGCAAACGTTCGCGGCAAGGTGACAGTACCGACCGGCGAAGCTTCCCTTCCAAAGGAAACGCCGGGGCTTGATCCTCCCCAGAGCATTCTCGCACGAGATTATAATCTCGTGCACTACACCAAAATGCCCCGTAGAGGTCATTTTGCCTTTTGGGAACAGCCCGAACTGATAGTCGCGGATGTGCGGCAGTTTTTCCGGAAACTGCGGAGCTAAGCGTGGACCCAAGGGCAGTATTGCTGCCTTGAGTTCGTAACTGCGCGGCTCCGTTATGGCCCAGCCGCCGAGTTGGGTGATGCGACGGGTCGGCGGCTATCTGGGGCATATCAGACGTGGTGCCGACGTAGTCGCAACGGCAGCCCGAGACCCAACCTCGTGGGACTTCCGCTGACGGAGTCGCGCACATGGCGCATGCCCCGCCCGCATGTCGGTCAGTTCGGTAGTGCGCGCGCAATCATCTCAGCGCGGCTAAGCCGGTCCGTAACGGCTTCAGTAGCTTCGAGGAGCCCCATGCGCATCGCCAGCGAAGGCGGTCACAGGTCTGTGCCCGTCATTGCCGGCAATCATACGGATCAGTGAAACGAGACGATTCTGCTTCCACCGCTCGGTGGCGACCCCCGGCTATCGCGCTGACGGCCGCGGCTTCGGCGCGGACGTGAATCGCAACACTTTGGGTCCGGTTGGTGATCCGCAATGCAGCCGCCCAGCGCATGATGTCATGGCGGCTCACCAGCCGGCGGGCGAGGCTGCTGAGCGAATGCTACGCGGTAGCCGGAGCCGGGCGGTACGCAGGTGAAGGTTGCTTCGTGTCCCGGCTCCACGGCAAGGGCGCGCATGGCGTTGTCTGTGACTGTGACGCCATTAGCGGTTACAAAGCTGTTGGCAGAGGGATCAAACAGGAAGCCTTCGATGCGTTCCCTGACGACCGTGCTGGCCACGAGGTCGCACTCGGTGACATTGCGGCCCAGCACCAGTGACGTGAACGGCGCGCCCGCGCGCCGTTCGAGTAGGCTCAGCCGATCGCCGGCAGTGGCGGCATTGTCCTGACTGAGCGTGACCTGCTGGCCAACAATCGGTGCAAGATCGCTGTCGAACGCGAGCAGATATTGCTCGACGTCACGCCGAGCGGCGTCCGGATTGGTTTGCGGAAAGCCGCTGTTCGGCGTCGGATTGAACACCACTGCTCGCAAAAAGTCGAATAAAGTGTCGATCGAACCATCATTGAGGAAACCAAAGCCGCGAATCTGCGGTCCGAGATTCCCGGTATCGAGCCCGCCGAGGGCGGCTACCGCCGGCATGCCGAACATGCCGATTTTGGTGTACATGTTACGCAAATGCGGGACTTTGAAGAACTGCGGAAGCGCCTCAAAGGTGGCATTTGTGCTCGTGCCGAACTGTCCCTCGGTCGGATTGAGCGCGTGGCAGCCATTGCAGGTGAAGGCAGACTTTCCAAGCACCAGACCGCGCTGGGGCGCCAAGACACCGTCCGCCGGACGCGGACCGGCGAAGAACGCTGCGCCAGCCTGCTGTGCCGGGGTTAATGAGTTGTCCAGATTGCGCACCGGGCTGGGGGGCAGCTGGACCTGCAGAGCGAAGTCGGTGAAGGCCTGCATCTGGGCCTGTGTCGGCCGTGCGGCGGTGCCCAGCAGGCTTTGGAAAGCCACGACAAAATTGTTGAAGGACAGGTTCTCATCGGTCGCGTTGATTCCGAAGAACCCATTGGAACGGTCGCCACGCCAATGCATCGCCCCTGAATTTGTCAACCCGCGCAGGGTCTGGGTTGTCATCGGCCCTTTCATCGGATGGAAAACATTGGCCTGGCCTGTACCGTTGATCGGCGTGGTGAGGCCTCTGGGCACGGCAGATGAAGGGCTAAGCAGGATCCGGATGGGGTTGGAAGTGACCGTGGCGTCCGGACTTCCGAGGTCCCAGGCGATCTCATCCTTGTCGGCGAAGATGTGGCAGCTCGCGCACGACGCCTCGCCATTGCTGCCAAACGGCCGGGCATCGTAGAGCGTCGGCCGGCCATTGATCACCGAAGCCGGTTCCGGATTGTACATGCGGACGACCGCGGCCTCGAGGCGGGTGTCGAGATTCACCACTTTGACCGCGTTATCGAATCGGGTCAGCGTGTAGAGCTGATTGCGCGGTGCGTCCAGCACAATGCCGCTCGGTCCGCCCCCACTCACATCAATGTAGCGCGTGCTGGCCACGGTCGAGTCGAAGCTGTTGTCTTCGAGCGAGTCGGTATCAAACACGCCGATCTTGCTCGACCCGAAAGCCGCCACGTAGAGCGTCCGTCCGTCGTCCGAGACAGCGAGGCCAAGGGGCGTTGACAAGCTGTATCGCTGCTGGGACACATCAAAGCCGGGATCACCCGGCAGCAGCGCGTAGTTGATCTGTTTGTTCAGGTGAATCGGGGTCACCGTTGAGCCGGTTATGACGGTGATGTCCATCTCAGCCAGATGCCCAGTCACCGAGTGCCCTGCTGTTCGCAGAGGGTCCTCGAATCGCACCTGATTCTGGGAATTAGTATTCGAGACGTAGAGATGGCCGTTCACCGGATTGGCGGCCATGTTAAACAGCGTTGTACCCACATGCGAGAATGCGGCGGTCTGCATCAGCGTTTCGGCATCGACAGCGAACACGTCCGAGTCCGGCAGGGTGAAACGCACGGAACCATCCCAGATACGGCCGAGCTCGTCCTGCCAATGGCCGGTGGCGTTGTTGAACTGGACAATCTCAGAAACCTTCGGGGCCGGCTCGCCCGACGTATCGGTCGCGGGGCCGAGATTGCTGCCGGGGCTGACCGAGCCGTCGAGCAGCACGCACGGCTGCGCGGAATTGAAACCGTCACAGATGCGGCCGTCGTTGATGACCGTCGTCTGGTTCCCGGTGTGGAAACCGGCGACATAGACTGTCCTGCCGTCTGGGCTCACGGCGAGCGCGCGTGGCGTGTCGGTGAAGAAGCTCAGGATTCGAACTGGCGTCCCACCCACGGTGGTGCCGAGATGGTCGGGATCGAATACCCAGACGTCGGCGCGGGGAACGCCCGGGGTGGTCAACTGCGGATCACCAGCGCCGGGTACATCGGCAATTGACGGATCGGTCCGCTGCTGGCCGCGATGCGCGGTCGTAATGAAGGCGCGGGCGTGATCGCGCCTGCCGGCAAACACGATATCGCGCGGCTCGTCGCCGACCAGCAAGGTGCGCACCACGTGCGGCGTTCCGATCAATGAAACGATGTTGATACTGTCGGAGAGGTGATTGACCACCCAGACTTCGGTGTCGGTCCGGGCGGCAACCGCGACCGGCTCCAGGCCGACCGGGATCTGAGCCGTGCGCTCCAACTTCCCGGTTGCGATTTTGAAGACCTCAAGCGTGCCGTTGGGCGTATTGACCGCGAACAGGGTACTCCCGTCGGGTGACATGGCAAGCGGGCGCACCTGCCCGCTTTCGAACGCAATGAAATCGGGTGGCGACGCGGCGCATGGATGCACGAACGACATCACCGCCATCAGAGCAGACGAGAAAATGGCGCGCAGAAAAGCCGCTCGCTCCCGGTAGACCAAGCGGTGCCGCACTCGAGACATGCAAAGTCTCCTTTCATTGGGTCAACTGGTGTGTTGATGGATTAGCGTCAGGACAGCGGGTGAAGCTCGATGGGATATTTTGTTCGCGGTCATTGTGTCTTTGAGATCAGAGGGGCGAACGGTTGTCCTGCCCCCCATTCTTCGAAGATCAACTGGACGTGCTCCTGATGTTGCAGGTTTTTCGCTTATCGCCATGGCGGGGCTGGGCCGTATCGCTTCATACGCGAGGCACCAAGCTATCCCCCGTGGCTGCTAACAGCAGGCTTCGACGAATGCACCGCTTTGCGCGGCGCACGATCAGCGCGGCCGTAATAGCGAGTTATCGTGTAACGAATACATGCACAATATGCAACTTCCGGGATGTGGTCAATATTCGCCGCGCAAGGATGGATTGCAGTCACGATCCGCCGTAGCAAGACCGACCAGGAGGACATTGGCGCCGCCGTCGCTATCTGCCGGGCTCGATCGTCTGTCCGGTCAAGGCCGTAAAGGAATACGACGCCTCCGGCATCACGAGCGGGGCGCACTTCAGGCCCATCCGGCAAGGTAATCACATCGGCCGCTCGGGGGCTGAGTCGATCCGCACGCTGGGCAAGGCGCAAGCTGCCAAGTTGGGTCTCAACCCGAAG
Source organism: Xanthobacteraceae bacterium (assembly GCA_030043175.1). Next base: position 4,786 of record JASHYD010000018.1, read on the forward strand.
GAGTTCGGCGCCCACAGCCTATGGCCGGACATTCACGACATCTGCCCCTAGCCAATCGTCGCGCGTTCCTCTTGGTTCCGTCTTTCATTGGCGGACCCTTTGGCGGCGATAGTGTGGTTTTCGGCTTGCATTGCTAGCCTTCGAACGGTTGTTTGCCGAGCGCGGACTGCCGCTCGCGATCCGCTCTGACAACGACGTACCGTTCGTCAGCCCCCGGACCGTTCAATTTGTCGAAGCTGTCTGTGTGGTGGCTCAGGCTCGGCATTCAGATCGAGCGCATCAAGCAGACAAAACGCAACGAACCTCAATTCTTTGACACAGGTTGCAGCTGCCAAAGCGTCATGTAGTTCATTATCGGCCGCTCGAACGTTGCTCCCATGGCAACAAATGGTTTTCCCGAATCCAGCATCGGCTGGAATCGATCCAGTTGCTTCGCTGCGTCCAAATCGACCCATAGACTTACATTCGTGAGTGACGAGGTCGTCTCGTCTGCGCCAACATAAAATGCAAGCAATCCGCGCATCGACTCGATGCCGGGGCGAAGCACCTTCTCGGCCTCGATCATCATTTGCCGCATTTCAGCAAACCTATCCGGCGGGCACCGAAGAATAGAGACCCTTACGATTGGCTGCATTGGAAATTTCCCCGTCCTTGCACTGTAAAGCGATATGTTGAATCGCTCACGGTAACCATAGTGACGGGTAGCGTTCGGTGTGATCCGGTCAGATTCGGCCGTTCGCCTCGGCCGAGCCGCACGCCACCTTCACTCTCACCAGCAGACATTCTCCGCCACAATCAAGTAGCCGCACTCGCCTGCGGTGCCTGCAGCGCAGGCGCAGCAGACACCGGCCAATTGGGAAGCATCCGCCCGACCCCTCCTCGAAAATGAAAACATTTTGATCGACGCATCCCAGCGCCTGCAATCACAGCTTCCTGGCGGTGGTATCGCCATCATGGTCGCTAGACCGCTCCCAGATTGCGCGCAGTGCGGGTGGGAACGCCCCGCATCGATCTTGAAACCGAGGCCGCCATCGGCTTCATCCAGCCTACAAAAGCTACGGAGCATACGGCTCCATGCCCTTGGCGTTTATCACGGCTACGGCCGAGGGGGACGCCAGAAACTTGGCGAAGGCAAGCGCTCCATTCGGCTCGCGCGCATTGGCGAGAACACCGGCCACCATGAGGAACTTCACTCCCGGCAGATCCGGCAGCGGCTCAAGCATCTGCACACCAGGGAGTGTATTGAAATTGCGCCGCTGCGCGACGCCCATCTGTGCGGCGCCCGAAGCGACAGCTTGCGCTGCCGCATCGCCGCCCATTGTGAGCCTGATCTTGGGCTTCACCTGGTCGGCAATGCCGAGATAACGGATGAGGTTGACGAAATAGGTGCCGTCCTGCGCGCCGCCGCTCGCATCGGGCTGGGCGATGCTCTCGGCCCCCAGCAAGGTCTGCCTGAGCGCCTCGACCGTGCTGACATCGCGCTTCACGCCGCCGGCGCGTACGCCGAAGGCGAGCGGGGAGCGTGCAATATCGACGAGCGTGCCATTCGCGATCCGAGCCTGGTGCAGCAGATCCTCGAGCACGAAGCGCTCGTTGATGATGAGGTCGGCTGCCTCGCCGGCTTCAACACGACTCTTGATGCGTGTCGTCGAGCCATACTCGATGGCGAGCTTGTTGCCGCTCGCACGTTCGAATTCCTTGCCGAGCTCGGCGAGGATTGACGACATGTTGCCGGTACTCAAGACCTTGATGTCCGCGGCATGGGCCCGCGACAAAGGTCCGAAACAGATTGTCAGAGCCAGGAGCGTTGCACCGGTGAAAGCTATCCTCATCGCATTTCCTCAAAGCCTTGTCTGGAATTCCCCCGGGCGCCGAAATTACACGGGGCGGACGAGGGCTGAAAAGTGCCCCCAGCGGACTTCTAATCCAACGCAGGATGCCGTTATGTTCGGCCGACACGGGCCATCCGGTATGGGCCATCGGCTGCCTTCACAGCGATACTTCAGATAAGCTGACGACTTTGGTGCACCGCGCAAGTCGGCAGAATCGATCCACTATCTCTAGCTGTTTTCGAAGGACGCGACGAGTGCATCGACCTCCTTCTGATCCGGACCCTTGCATCGGGCGTTGACGCGGGGACCTGTGGCGTAGCCGATCCACAGCACTATCTCGTGGGGTCGCGGCGCATCGTGGATCAGTACCGGCGTTGAATCGAAGGCATCGAGATCCCAACCCTCGTCGAGGGGCCCGTAGATGAGATCCACGATCGTGCCCGGCGGGCCCACCTTGGCGTGGCCCGGAATGATAACGCGCCCGCGTTTGATCGC
>JASHYD010000251.1 GCA_030043175.1 Xanthobacteraceae bacterium
GGGCCAGCCCCCTTCCGGACACCAGTGAAGGCTGAGTAGGTCCGCCAAAACGTCGCCGGAGCGAGGCATAGCCAAAATTAACCACAACGGCGGATGGTGGGGCCCGAACAATCATAACGGGCGCTACTTCACCATTTGTTTTCGAGGTGTCGCACAAGCTGACCTGGCGCAAACTGCCCAAGGGACTTGCCGGACAGCGAGCATGAGCGAACCTTTACAGCGATTGGTCTTCCTGAAGGACTTGCGTCAGCCGTTTTTTCTCAAGGAATTGCCCTCGCTCGTTGCCGACGAGCCGCCGATCGATCTGCGGCACTTGGCGCGCCTGTCGCTTGGCCGACGGCACCTCGAATGCGAGGTCCTGGAATTGTTCGACCGCCAGGCCGAAATGCTGCTTCGCTGCGTGCAGGAAGCAGGTCCGCTCCGGGTCGCAAGCGTCGCGCATATGCTCGCCGGATCGGCACGGGGGATTGGGGCATGGCGGGTGGCGGAGGCGGCCGAGGCCTTGGAAAGAGCGGTTATGGAGAATCGCAAACTGGCCTTGACGTTTCGGATGCTGGAGTGTGCGGTCGTCGACGCTCGGCTTGCCATTTGCGCGATGCTGCGCGTCCACAATGGGCCTGATCATACATGATTGTTTGATTTCTCGAACGAAGCCGGCAGTCTTGTCTTCGGCGCTCGGGCATCCGCGTTGTCCAACCGGGTTACCATAAGCCCATGCGCGCTCTGGCGCGCCTCGCCTTGACCATATATAGGAGTGCGCCCGGCTGATCCGGCTCGGGCCGTCTCTTGGGCTCGGGCCCACTCGGGCTATTCGGCGGGCAGGGTCGAAATTCACGCATGGTCAAAATCACTTTCACCGACAATACCGGCAAGTCACTTACGATCGAAGCGGAGCCTGGATCGACCGTGATGGAGACGGCGATCAAGCACGGCGTCCCGGGGATTGAGGCGGAGTGCGGCGGCGCTTGCGCGTGCGCGACCTGCCACATCTATGTCGATGAAGCGTGGCGTGAGAAGGTTGGTCCGCCGTCCCCGATGGAAGAGGACATGCTCGATTTCGGCTACGATGTCCGGGCGAATTCGCGCTTGTCGTGCCAGATCAAAGTGACCGAGGCGCTCGACGGCCTCGTGGTCGCAACGCCGGAGCGTCAAGCCTGACTCCCCACGGGCTGGAAGCGACAATGAGGTCTATGCCGTGACGGCGTACATTCTGCAGCTCAACGGCATCATCGGTGACAACGACGTGATCGACGCCAAGACCCTCCCGTTGGTGAAAATGCCCAACCGCGACGGGTTCATTCCGCTGTTCCCGGACAAGCATTAACGTTCAGAAGACACGCGGAATGAGACGTGATGTGCGGGCGCGGTAGGCGTCGTACTCTACGCTGGAGTGCCATAGGCTGTGAGAGGGTCCGATGGCCCGGCACCGACATGAGCTCGTGTGTCGTGGCGCTGGCCTCGGCCATCCGCCGCAGACCGCTCTTTCTTCTAACCGTGCAGTCGGTACCGCGCCGGCAATCCGGCCTCGGTGGCCCACTTAGCAAACCATGACCCGAAACGCTCGAGAGACCAGGGCTTCCCAAAGCTGTTGACCGCATACACCATCTGCGCCCTCGGCATGGCGTCGATCGCCGCCTTCGGTCGCCGGCATATCGACGTCCTTGCGCCCCTTGGCACGCTCGATCTTGATCCGGCCGTCCCTCCCACCGAAGCGGGAGATGCGGAGGCCTTCGAGCGATTTGGAGAAGCAGAACACCACGAAGTCGCTATCATCGCGGCGCAGGGAGTAGGTAGGCGACGTCGCCGATGGGGCCGGCGCTCGGCGTGTCGCCGCGACAATATCATCGCCGTGCGCCGCCCGGTAATCTCTCGGCCCGTTCAATGAAATTCGGCACAGCCGTCGCCCCAACCTTGCCGCAGCGGCTGCAACGCATGCGCGGGATGGCACCGTGGCGTCGTCAGGCCATATCAGCCGCGCGCTCGTGGCCGCAGTGCTGGCAGGTCACGAACAAGCCACGGACACCGTGCCGGCGCGTGGTGCCGAGCGTTATTGGGCAAGTTTGCCATCCTGGCATGCCGACAAGCAAAAAACAAACAGGGAACGAAGTGAGACCGCGGTGGGTGATTTCGCCTTTGCGGCGGGTCATCGCCTGACCGCCATCAGCCTGTTAGCGGCACCTTGAATTGCGCGGCTCCCCTCTCGATCGCAGTGGGCCAGCACACAAACGAGTGGCTGGCCCGCCAGGAACCAGACGACCCCGTGGAAGATTGGTGGGATCGAGCAGAAAGAGCCGGCAAATCAATGACCCGCAATCCTACCGCCCATCCCCACCAGGCAAGTGGCATCGGTAGGATTGCATCCTACCGATCCTTACCGATGATTACAGAGAGCATGACATGAGCATCAAGTTCGATCAGAAGGACGCACTTTGGAAAGCAATCTGGAAAGCCGCACGGTTCGCAGTCCTGGAAGGCAAAGGCAGGCTGGAATTCGTGGCTTCCATGGTTGTGGAGCATGGCCCGGACGCTGCACAGCAGGCCAGGCACGCTTACGAGGCGCAGCGCCATAACCAGGCGTTCAGGCGCTCACAGCAGCGGTGAAACAACTCGTCATCACGTCGCTCACCACACAAATGTGTGCGGAAGGTTTGGAGCGCGTGCCTCACAGACGGCTTTGACCGCAATCTTGTCGATGGTCCAGGTTCGTCAGCTGCGGCGGCGGTTCGGACTTCTTGGCGTTGCCCGCCGACATCTTTCGAAGGCTTGGCCATGGCCTCGGAGGCTGGCCGGTCAGACGACTCCCACCGACCGATCAGGGCAAGTGCGTGGGGACGCCTCCTTTGACATCAACGTCTTTGAGTATATCGCGTCAACAATGTGGCTAGAAAATGCCACATCGTGCAAAAACTTGGGCACGTCGGTACCGTCGGCAACTGTTCAGCTAATCGCCGCAGGTGCCGCAAGCGTTCCGGTTCTTGCCGTTACGAAGTGTGAATCTGCACCCTGCCCCAGCGTTCGGTCATGCGTGGCCTGTTTCTAAGACGTTTCTTCGTTCGACTCTCCGGTGGATGATGCATCGGCTAAGAACAGTTGGGTTGGGCTCAGAATTCAGAGGACAAAGATCTCGACACGCCTTCCGATTTCCTTCCAAAGTTGTCGAGAAGCCGACCGACCAACGAGGTTTTGCGATGTCATCTCGACGCAAGGCGACGGCGATTCGGCCGACGGCGAACCGAGGGTGGAGATGACTGCGACTATTCACCCACCGAGCCCCACTCAATCCGATCTCTCCCAATCCGAACTCTCCGGAGACGCGTTGCCCGCCAACCTGTTTGCTACTCTCCCGCCCGACCTGAAAAATGACAGGTATCCAAACGCGGGGTCCTCGGTTGGCAAGCGAGCCTCGATCCCCCTCGTCGGCTTCCTGATAATTTTTTGCATCGGCGTCGCTTTGACCGTGGCTTGGCGCCCGTATGGCGCCAGGGAAATGCGCGCAAGCTCCTACCCGCAGGTTGGCGGATTGGAGCCGCAGGCCGAACCAGTTGTACAGAGCGCACCAGACGTAATCGTCCGAGCCTCGCCGACGGCCTCTTCTCCAGATCACATGCAACCCAACGGAATGCTGCTGGACTTCGACGCGGTGCGGCAAAGCATCGACCGAATCGCCACGAGTGTCGCCTCCAATCAAGGGCGAATGATGAGCACCGCAGACCAGATAGCCACAAATCAAGAGCAGATGGCGCGCAGCCTAGATCAGATGGCGCGCAGCATTGAGGGGATGGCTACAACTCAAAAGCAGATAGGGCGCAGCGTAGACCGGATAGCCACAACTCAAGAGCAGATAACGCTGAGGCTCGACCAACTCACAGCCGACCAGGAGCGGATGACGCGCGAGATCGCGAAACTACACGAGATCGAACAGTCCGTCCGTTCGAAGAACTCTGAGTCTTCGCCGCGACCCAGCTCCGCCTCCTCGCCCAAACCACTACTCCGGCCTGCCTCCGCGTCGGCGCCCAAGCCGGTATCGCCTACCCCAACCTTGCCGGAACCCGTGGGTCCCTCATGGCTACAGGGCACAGAGGAGTCCGCAAAGCAACGACCTTGACGGCCGGGGAGGATCCCCGGAACGCGCGGCGTCTGCCTCCGGTCTCTCGACGGGGTTTTTGGCAGTGCCCGCAGGCCGGGCTTCATATCCGAGAACGATGGAACATCACACGGTATTTTGTGCCGACTCATGAAAAATTAGCGTCACCACGACGCTGCCGGCAGCAGCGAGATACAAGGCAATTCGTCTGTTCCTGCTGAAGCCGCAGAAACTGCTTGAGCGTCGCCAAAAGCCTCGGCGCTTTTGGCCCATTCCTTTGCAGCTTGCATAGCTGCCCTCCCGAAATCGGCAGGGCCGCGAAAGCCGGATTGCTATCGGCGCGGTCTAACACGCGGCAAATGGGTTCCCCCGGTCGGCGATGGCCGATTCATGTTGGTGAGCCGTCACGCTTGCATTTTCCGGCCAAAAGCGCTCTTTGCCGGGCGGCCAAGGCTACATCTTCGCTTGCATCCCTTCATTCGACGCCGCAAGAAACCACGCATGCCCGATCCCATCCAGACTGACGCACTCATCATTGGTGCCGGCCCCTGCGGTCTTTTTGCCGTATTCGAACTCGGCCTGCTCGATATCAGGGCTCACCTGATCGACATCCTGGATAAGGTCGGCGGACAATGCGCCGAGCTCTATCCGGAAAAGCCGATCTATGACATTCCGGCCCTGCCAGTGGTTTCGGGCCAGGGGCTCACCGATGCACTGATGAAGCAGATCGAACCGTTCAAGCCCACCTTTCATCTCGGCGAAATGGCGGAGGCCATCGAACGCGTCGGCGATCCCGCGTTCCGCGTCGTTACCGACCAGGGCAAGGTGTTCGAGGCGAAGGTCATCGTCGTGGCGGCGGGCGGCGGCTCCTTTCAGCCCAAGCGCCCGCCGGTGCCCGACATCGAGGCCTATGAGGGCACATCGGTGTTCTACGCAGTGCGCAAGATGGAGCAGTTCCGCGACAAGCGGCTGCTGATCGTCGGCGGCGGCGACTCAGCGCTCGACTGGACTCTCAACCTCGCCCCCATCACGCACCGCCTCACCCTGATGCACCGGCGCGACCAGTTCCGCGCTGCGCCCGACAGCGTCAAAAAGATGCGGGCGCTGGTGGCGGCGGGCGCGATCGACCTCAAGCTCGGCCAGGTCACCGGCCTCGAAGGCGAGACCGGGGTGCTGCGCGCCGTCAACGCCAAGCCCGATAAGGGCGAGCCTTACCGGATCGAGTGCGATGCTATGCTGCCGTTCTTCGGTCTCACCATGAAGCTTGGTCCAGTCGCGAACTGGGGCCTCAATCTCGCCGAGGACTTGATCCCGGTGGACACCGCGGCCTTCGAGACAAACGTGCCGGGCATCTTTGCGATTGGCGACATCAACACTTATCCGGGCAAGCTCAAGCTTATCTTGTGCGGGTTTCACGAGGCCGCCTTGATGGCCCAGAAGGCCTACCACTACATCTTCCCCGACAAACGGCTGGTATTTCAATACACGACGTCATCGACGAGCCTGCAGAGAAAGCTTGGCGTGATCTAGCGAGAGGCCCGCTCGACTATGAGGGCGGGTATGCCCTGACTTTGCCACCCAGTTGCTCCGCCAGAGCGCTTGGCTGGGGGTGAAGGCGCCCGCCTCGACTTGAACCGCGGGGTTTGTCCATAAGCGTCTCGGAAGAGTCACCTTCAAAGCGGAAGATGCTGGTTGGTGACTGAAAACGCGACGGATCCGCGACCATGCTCCCGTCCGGATGCGCGCCCCCCTGGATCGGACGGGTCCTCGCTTTCGGCCGCAAACACCTCACAGCGCCGGGAGGGAGTTCATAAAACCTCCTCGACCCGCACGCTCCGGCAATCAACCTCGAATTCCAGATCGCGGACAGGCGGCCGGGCGAAGTGCCAGTTGACGCCGGCGTGGGCCGCACCGCGGCGCACGATTTCATCGGCAAAAAACGGGTAGATGTCGCGGATTGTGTAGACTTGGCTGGCGGTGGTGTCCTGCCAGCCGACGCCAAACAGCGCGAGCCTGCGGGTGATTTCCTCCAGCACGAAACACGCCTTCTCCCGCATGGCGTCGGCACTCTGTTCGCCATATCGGATGATGCGTTCGCGGTAGCTCGCTTCGATCGCTCTCGCCTCCGCACTGCCGGAAATCACAAAGCTGGGCGCAGCGCCAGGGGCCGCCGGCACCGTGAACGAAAACGCGTGAAAGGCTGGCTCTGCCGACGGATTGATTTCCGGACAGACATTGCTGCGCGCGACCGGGTTTACTTTGTCGTTATATACCCCCCACCGGCCAAGCGTCACCACGTAGGACTCGTTGAATTCACGGAAGCCCTGCTCGGTGAACTGCCCGGGAGAGCGCAACTCGCAGGCGCAAAACGCGGTCAGCGGCCGGCCGGCGGCCTTGATGATGGCCTCGATGCGAGCAAAGCCGTCAGCGAGTGGAGCGGGCGTGCGGAAGCGATAACGCCTGATCTCGTAGCCGGCGGCGGCGGCGACGCCGCCCGAAAATTGAAATCCGCCCGGAATGAAGCGATACCCCCCTTCAGAGAAGTCCGCTACCGTGCGCTTATGTGCGCCACTGGTATGTGAATCACTGTTACTCAAGGCTTTCTCTCCCTCTCAAGTATCCTTGCATGTACGTCGGTGAGCGTGGTAAACCGTGGGTACACCGTGGGTAGGACGGTAGGTAGCGAACCCCGGCGGACAATTTGTCGGGGGTAGGAATGGCACAGACAGTCGGCAAGCTAACTGCACTGAAAGTCTCGCGATCTCTAGAGCCGGGCATGCACGCCGATGGCGCCGGGCTCTATTTGCAGGTAACAGGCGCAGGCGCCAAGTCATGGATCTATCGTTACCAGCGCGACGGCAAGGAACGCCAGATGGGACTCGGCTCGCTATCGACTGTGAGCCTTGCAGACGCTCGCCAGAAGGCCGCCGAGGCGCGCAAGTGGCGCGACCAG
>JASHYD010000252.1 GCA_030043175.1 Xanthobacteraceae bacterium
GTGCGGCACCGCACAGGAGAAATGCCGGGTGCAGAGCTCGTTTCAGCCTGGTGCCATAAAACCGGAAGCGCGTGGGCAGGAGGCCGCTAAGACGCCGGTTCGTGAAGCGCCGCGCTCAAGCTTCTCACAACCTCAGGCGCCCTCTTCGCAGCCCAAAGGCCTGTATTGATGGGTCGTGCGGGCGCCCGGTTGAGAGCCACGCACGTCACCTTGATACTTCAACCTGGAAATGGGTGACATTCATTTGCCAGGCGTAGCCAAGAAGAAGGGCGTCTACAAGCGCCACAAATCGTCCCATCCGGTCGAGATCGTGCGCACGATGCGTGGAGAGGGGCAAGAAGCCGACTGAGACCGCCGCAGCCTTGAGCTTGTCCTGAATGAGTCTGTGGAGGGCGTTGAACGCGTGAGAAGGCGAGGCATAGCAGAGCTATGCTGAGCTCCCGTCATGTGAACGTCAATCGGCTCGCTAACGGAGCCGTCGCTCGGCGGCCGACCCTGCATCCACTCCAGCCCTCGGCCTAGCCCCGCCCATTGGCGCCGAGCTTTCCGTGTCTGCGCCGCCTCACCGCCTCAGCCTGTTGATTGGCCCGATCGGCTCCTCATCCCGAGCCATACTTCCAAGCTAAAAACAGGCAGGGAACCGGATCAAGGGCGTTGCCATGACGCGTGGGAGCTGATTTCCGCGATCGAGGCTTCCTACCTCGCCGGAACTTGAAGGATGCCGCTGTCGGCTTCTTGGGCTTGCTGTTGGGCTGCTTGGATATGGGGGTAGAGGAACGCATTCAGACCCCCGCCTCTCTGCGCCGGTGCCCCGCCGAGAAGAAGGGCTCATCCATGCTAACGTAGCGCAGCTCGCCGTCATCGCGGCGGATCTTCTGTACGGTTTCACGGGGATTGCCGTAGGGCTCGCTTGCGGGAGCGCCACCAGCAGGCGCGCATTCCGCCGATCGAACCAGCGGCCCGATCTCCAGCGCAATTTCGAGACGACGCCGGTTCACGTCCTTGATGACGTGCTTCAAGTCGGCGTCACTCGTATTCTCGATGTTGCTCGCGATCAGCTTCGCCACTTTGGTGTGTGCAGCGACCGTCGTCCACGGAGCCTCGGGCTTCCATTGACTGGAGGCGTCCAAGCGGGTCCCTTTCGACTGCTCGAGCACCCTGACCTGAAGCGAGAACGCGTTAACCCAGGTCTGAGCGGTAGGCGGGCCGCTCTCCGAACCTGCCGCCGGAGCGACGAATGTTGCGATGATCATTGCGGTGAGAAACGGTCGACTGCTCGTCATGACCAATCTCCCTCTTTGGATTTTATGCACGGAATGCGCACGAGGCGCGGCCGGCTCCGGTCGCAGGGTGGACCGCGCGAGCGCCACTCACTGGCTCACCGTCTCCGAACTTAACATCGGGAAACGCAGTTTTAATGACTTCAATTTGTCAATTTCGCACCAGTTCCTCGATCGTGTAGTTGCAGGCGGTGTCATTTTTCATGGCAGCCAAAAGCACCGGTTCGTCGAAGTATACGTAATCAATCTTGCCACCCAGCTGGGCCACGGCGACCGATTGCCGTCCGGACGACGTATGTCCAGGTATACCGGCACCGCACGGATGAGCCGGGTCGTCCGCCATGATCTCCGCCTCCCAGCCGAGGACGATATGGCGGCGGTGCAAATCATTGATGACCGTGGAAAGCTGGTCGTCGGACGACCGATGCAGAAACTGCGTCGACACCCCGAATACCTGGATCATCGAGGCAGTTCTCGGCCAGGCCGCATTCGGCCGGAACAAACCATGAAGTCGTTAGCCGCATACGTGCCTGGAGGCTCCCTACCGGTACCTACTCGCACCGCTGCAGGCGGCTTGGACGGCATTGCACATTGGTATGGTATCGAGCACCGCGCCACGTTGTAAATGGATTGGGGGAGGCGCCGATGAGCGCGTTGCTCGCAGGATTCTCTGCGGAGGAATTCGCGCAATATCCTTACGTCTCCAGGCCGGTGGGACGCGCCGTAGCGTTTTCTGCGTGCCTGTCGTGCCAAATTTTCAGAGCACGTTTCAGTGGCTTCGCGAACTAAGGCGTCGTGGCTACAGTCGCCTCCGCGGGATTCAATTCCGCATCGACGACGGGCCTCCATTTTTGTCGGGAATGGCCATAGAAAATGACAGTGGCGGAATCCGTTGCATTGTTCCCCCGGTGCAACGATCCGCGCGGGCTCCAGATCATAGTTCCGCGCGCAATCTCCGTCCCGGAGGTCACAGCGGTGCGTTCGGTTTGACACGTGGTGGGGTGGCGTTTCTACCCCCGCTGCAAAAGGCAGATCGCCGGTTGTGGTCGGCGAAGGGAAGTATCAACGCGTCAAGACTTCGTCGGATAGAGAGTGTTCTGCGATGGGACGGGCGGGAATGGGTGATTGCCGAGCACGTGGGTCGATGATGCAAATATAATGAGATCAGGCAAGGAGGCGTGCGCTTTCATGGAAGCGCTCGCTTCTGCGCATGGAATTATTGAAACGACGAAAGCCGATTGCGAATTCATCTATACATACGATGGATCGACCAGGGGGACTGCGTAGGCAGTAGAATACAGCAGAGAGAATCATGCCTCCCGCGCCGTTTTAAGCGTGATGCTCCCCCCCAATGAGCATGTCGCTTCATGACCCGACTCTGGCGAACATGATCGCCGCCGGAGATGTCAGCTCATTAGGGTGAAGCTGGCGTGCGGTTCGACCGAAGCGAAGGGCCGCTTGTGACCTCAGCTGACCTCCTTGTATCAGCGGCGCGGCTCGCCTTCACAGCCCTTCTTCTTGCTGGTAGACATCGCGGTGGTCGGCTCCGGTGAGTGAGGAGACTTGATCGGAGAAAGGTGCCGAGACGAACGGCTCTCTGCTTCCGAATGCTGACAATTGCGGATTAGCAAGTGGAGTTGAGGTATTGATCCGGGCCTCCTCACGATTGCTCGCCAAGGTTCTGCTCGAGCGGTCTTGGCTGGTCGCGACGATACTAATCGCGTTCTGCGCTGGGGTGACAGCAACCGAGAGGTCGGCTCAGAACGTGGTCTCCCATGTCGACGGCGTTTTTTACGAGGGCGCGCAGCCCTTTGTCCTCGGCTGGGCATGCCAGCCGGGAAGCCGGGACTCGCTCGACATTAAGATCTCCGCCGACGCTCTCAATGGACGATTCCTCCTCGCGGGACGAGCAGACTTCGAAAGCGACGCCGGTGTCGTCAATGTTTGCCGGGACTGGGAGGGCAAGCACCGATTCAAGCTGCCACTGCCCAGCTCAATGTTTGTCAAAGGGCGCGACAGAAAGGTCTACGCCGAAGCCATGCCACCAAAGGGGGGCTCCTCCGGCTCTCCCCGGTACGTACAGGCACGCGTTGACGCACCCGTTGGTGTTCACGACGCCCACGGAGCTGGGGGAACTTGCCAAGCGCGGCAAGCACACCGGACAGCTATTCAGCGACACGGTTCAGTCAGCTCGCCGAACTGATCGCGCGCGACCTGCATGCGCGCAACGACTGGAGCGCCGTCTATACCGGCTGCGACGCCGGGCTTCTTCAATATGCGTTTTCCTATGAACGGCAAGATGGTCAGGTGGCGCAAGCGCTTCGCGCTGCCTTGAAGCTCGGCCCCACCGCCGCAGCACCGGCCGGTGCTGCAGTAGTCGCCTCGCGGCTGGCGTTCTATGCGGCGCTTGCGAAAGCCGGCGTCACGCTGCCTGCGGGAGCACCAGACCCTGATCAGGCCGCTGCACTCGCCAAGAAGATCCTTCTTGCCTGGGGAACGCGATCAGCAACGCCGCTTCCTAACTAAGCAGAACCAGCTTTGCGATGCGAATGGAAATCATACTGACGTTGCAGGCGCAGGCTTGGCCATTTCGCGGGGCATCGTCTATTCCGTTCATGCCCAAGATCTGCTGATGTACCGCGGCGCGCTTGACGAGAACGAGGCAAGAGAGCTGTACGCTTTTCATTCCGCCATCTTTGTGTTGCTCCTGGATAGTCTCATGCTTGGGCTTGCGATCACTACGGCAATCATTGCGCTAACATCCTTGCTGGACTGATGGCGACGGCGCGATTGGAAGACAATCAGGGGCAAGTCGAGGCGGTGTTGTCGGGCCGAGACCCATCGATGCGCGTCGCTTTGCCGTGGATCGCCTTTTTCGATCGGGCGATCTATGGCGAGGCTGACCTGCCGAACTCATGCCGCTTCAATTCCGGTTCTGGTAGCTATACGAGCCATCCCTTTTTCAGCACCGCCGTCGTGGCACCAGGCGAGATCGACGATCGCTTCCGCAACAAGGGCACCGGACAAGGGATCGGCTATCCGATGTTCACGCTGGAGCGGCTCGTCAATGTTGCCGAGATCCTCCGCATTGCCGGCTATAGTCCGTACGGCTATCGCGGTGCCTACAAACAATCGATCGAGATGGCAATCGCCTACTACGCCTGCTTCGCAAAGGGCGCCGGTTTTGCGAAGATCATCACTCCCGACCACTCGCGCTTGTGCCCCAATGCCCCGCAGTACTACGGCAAGCTAGTGAACGACGTCGATCGCATGGTGCAGGTCGGCGCCTATCGCTTCCCTAACAATGCCGCGATTACCGCGGTCGAAGCCACGGCAAAGAAATCAACGTCGCAAACGGCGACCACGTTTTCGACCGATGCCGCAGGCGAGGTTGTGTCAATTTTGACCGCGGGCCTTTAACGTCAGGAAGCTGCCAACCACAAGCTCACGGCCCCTCCGACCCAGCCGACGTTTTGGACCGCGATAGCGAACGCCTGCGCCGACTCGCGTGATCTGTCGATAATGACACAACCTGCGCACTCCGTAATGAACGCAGACGCCACCCCTTCTCCCGCGGGCTGAATTGCACGCCAGCAAGGGAAAGCGGCACAGACGGAACGCGCAGACCGAGAAGCTTATCAGACTTCAGAAGCGCTACTGCAACGGATCCTTCTGAACTAACAGGTTGCCGCCGACGCTGTCCTGGGTTTTTGGATCGGGTCCGCGCCCTTCCGCGAAGGCGCGCTCCTCGACGCGCCGTCCGTGCAGCAAGCCCGGCAGGCCGTAGTTTCCCTCGATGCAGCGCGGCTCGTAATAAATCCTGTTCTCCGCGTCGCTCTGTTTGGCGAACTCCTGCTTGACGGTCCAGGCCCTGGTCCACACCGTCGGATCTTCGATCATGGCCTCGTAGGCAAGCGTCTTCGGCCCGGTGCGCATGAAGCGCTCGACAAGGTGCAGGTTCTCGCGCGATCCGAACACGTCGGTCTTGGGACTGAAGTTGGTCACGTCGATCACCAACGTGTCGCCCTCCCAATGGCCGCGCGAATCGCCGAACCACTGGCGGATGTTGGCCGGCAGGTGTGGGCTTCCGTTCATGACGATGTTGCGTTGCCAGCCCTGGCCCTGACCCACGTCGTAAAAGATCGAGATGCCGCCCGGCGTCTGCACGATGCGGCGAAAGCTGCCGCCGAATTGGCTGCTGAACTCCGGGAGCCCTCTGCTCAGGCAGCGGTCGGCCAATCCGTCATCCTCCGGCCCATCGCTGCGGTTGAGGCGCGCGACGTTGCCGGCGTGGTAGCGCGGCGGCGGTTCGGCGAACCGCGGTGAGGGCGTCGGATCGTACCTGCCGCCGGCGCACACCGGTTCCTTGTTCTTGCAGGCGTCGGTCGCTTGCAGCAGGGCGAGGAAGAATTCCCGGTCGGCCGCGGCGGCGCGCTGGGCGCCTGGCGTCTGCGCCGGCAGGCGGCCATTGGGCGGATCAACAATTATCGACGTGTGAGGGCCGGTGCGCTTGATGGTCAAAAACGTCGTGTTGTACATGACGCCGTCATCAAACGCGCTCGATCGTTGCTGACGCGCGTTGTCGCCATAGTAGATTGCGCGCTGTCTGTCCAATTCTTGCCGCTGCGCTTCGGTGGAGAATTCTTGGTCTGCGTACCGGGCAGGACGTTGTAAGGGCGTATCGAATTCTTCCGTCCAGATTCCCTGAAGGTCTGGCTCACCCCAAGGCGTTCTCAGCGCCACTTGAGCTAAGGTCTGGGTGGCAAGTCCCGAAATGGCAGTGCTGACAACGACTGTCGCAATGGCGATGGTCACTATCGAGGTTGAAAAGTGATCGCTCATCATGACCTCCTGAGTGTCTCGCGCTCGTTACTGGCATGCAACTTTCGTTCCGAATCGAAATTTTCGGACGGTCTCCGACCGTTGGCCCTGACGCGGCCTTTAAGAGCTTTTCACAGCAACTCCGCCACAAACCTGGGCCGGCGTCTGGAAACCTCCAAGGGACGACACCGCGGGAAGGAGACGTATTAAGCGGTGCCCGCGCGCTTGCTAATGGGATTTGCCCGTGGGCAAGCCACAACTGAGGTCAGTGGCGAGGGTCGGTTGAGCGGTGAGGGTGACGGTGCGAGTGGCCTGGTATGACGGTACAACTTAAACGGTACGGTATGGATATTGCTAAATGGGGATTTGAGGTTTCGGCCACGTGCGATTTCAAAGAGTTAGGTGTGGCAAAAAATATCACATGCCACAACTTCCGAGTTGTGAGGTTCGCCACGAAGGCCGAAGCGATGTCATTTAAGACGCCAGTCTCGAGCTGGTGTCTTACTCGCGATGATCTTCGCATGCCCACCGCACCGTATCACATTCAAGGTCGTGGTAGCCTTGCACGGGTTCGGCACAGTCTGCGGATCGTGAGGCCTTTGATCATGCGTCGACGCAACGGGCCGGTCGTTTGGTCGGTGATGGGGATGATCTCCTGTCTTGAGTGAGGTTGTCGAAACCCATCGATTTTCAGGCAACACTTCCCACTCGCTACTTTAGGGTCGCGTCCGAGTAGGCATTGCAGTACCCTGCCGCCAAAGCGGTGGTCCCGTGGCCCACGAGGGACATTGACGTCAGCTACTCTCTGACACGAATAGGTCTGGTTGTGGTCCGAGGTCGGAAATAGTCGTGCCCTGGTCGCTTGGGTCAGTTCGTTAGGGGCCAGCCGCAGTCATGGCGCTCGAAATGGCGCGAATGACCGAGGGGGAATATCGTACTATCGATAAGGCGGTTTGCTTGACTTTCGGCCCGCACCCGATGAAGACTTCACACGGGCCGTCGCGAAGCATCGGGCGGCCTTCGTTCTCAGGGCGGGGTGAAAGTCCCCACCGGCGGTGATTGCGCGAAATCGCAAGAGCCCGCGAGCGCCTGCCGCCTTAAATCGGCAGGGTCAGCAGACTCGGCGCAACTCCGAGGCCGACGGTAACAGTCCGGATGGAAGAGAACGGGACACGCTTTGCGATGATCCGCTTCGGCGGCCCATTGCAGCGTGCCCGTACGTCCTGATTCTGGTCTCAACTTTTGAGGACAACCATGAATCAGACCTCGCTTCACTCTCCCACTTCTTCGCACGACGTCGCTCCACGTGGTGGACGGATCGCCTTCATTCAATCGTGTTGGCACAAGGAGATCGTCGATCAATGCCGGGCCGCGTTTGTCGTGGAGCTTCGGCGGCTTGGTCGACCCGAGCATTTGATCGACTTTTTCGAAGTCCCGGGCGCGTTCGAGATCCCGCTACAAGCCAAACTACTCGCGCGAACGGGTCGCTACGTTGCAATCGTTGCCGCGGGTTTTGTCGTAGATGGCGGTATCTATCGCCATGAATTTGTGTCCGACGCGGTAATCAGCGCACTGATGCGCGTACAATTGGAAACGGAGGTGCCAATCATCTCCGCCGTGTTGACGCCCCAGCGTTTTCACGGGCATGAGGAGCACAAACGGTTTTTTCACGAACATTTCGTTATGAAAGGTACCGAGGCGGCGAAGGCCTGCTCAATGACCATCGTAAATATCGATGCGGCCCGGTCGCTGATGGCCTGACCGTCAGGCAATCAGAATCCCACCGATTCCGGCGGGCTAAGTCTCGCCTGCGTCGGGCAGGTTGCCGACTTGCACGGAGCCGGCGAACAGTTACTGGTCATGTCGACCAGCGGCATTGGGGATCTGAGGTGCAGCCGTAAGGTCACGCCCTATTGGAGCGCGTCACGCCTTAGCGCTGACGGATTGCAGC
This sequence comes from Xanthobacteraceae bacterium, assembly GCA_030043175.1. Next base: position 8,053 of record JASHYD010000252.1, read on the forward strand.
AAGTGGCCCAAGGCCTCGCTGATCATCCTCGATAAATCGGGGTCGGTGGCGATCGCTTCCGCCTCAAGTTTGCGGCTCAGGAGATCAATGGTGATGCAGGCCCCTTCGACGATCTCGGCCGCCATGGTCGTGAGCACTAGCCGCAGCGCCTCCTGCGCCGCGGTGGCGCGTGGCGAGGCGTTGAACAGGGCGATCCTCTTGCCGTGGAAATTCAGGCCACCCACCAGCCAGTCCAGCATGTTCTTGAAGGCGCCGGGAATTCCCCCTGCATATTCGGGGCAGGAGATCAGCAGTGCGTCGCACGCGTCCATGCGGGCGCGAAGAGCGAGGACGACGGCAGGCGGATCGGCTTCAAGATCGGGATTGAAATGGGGTAGCGCGCCGATGTCGCGGTAGCGCTCGATCGTCATGTCGAGCGGTGCGAGGCGTTGCGCTGCCTGCAGGAGTGCCGTATTGGAAGAAAGCTCGCGCAGACTGCCCGATATCGAAAGGACCTTCACAACAATCCCCAAATTACAGTTCGCAAGTCGCCCGACTTTGCCGACCTTGGGCGTTGCAGGAAGTCGTCAGCTAGCTATCTAGGATACACCGATCGCGATGCCAACATGGCCGCGAAGGCAGACCGTGACCCGAAGCGCAAGTGGTGTCCTCTCGTCCCGGCACAGAGTTTCGGGTGATTCCGGACCTGCGTTCAGCGCCTCAGCACGGCCCGCCTATGACCCCTTTCGGCCGTAGACACGGTGCCGCGTGCGGCGCTGCAATTGCAAGAGGTGCGCTCATCGTGACGCAAGACCGAAGTCCTCCTTCAGGCCGCTGAGGCTTGATGCGTGCCCCGGCAAGTTGCCCTAGCGGACGAGCTGGCTCACCGAGCCACCCACCTGCATCGTCTGATGCATCGCATCGCTGAGCATGTCGTCGATAGGCAGGATCGTGAGCCATGATCGCTCGCTCACGTGGAAGCTCTGTGGGCGCGACACAGTCTCAAGCATGACGACACGAAGGCCCGCGCTGCGGAATCTCTCGATCGCGTCCCCATTCAAGAGGCCATGGGTGCACCGGAGTTCAACATCGAGTGCGCCTTCATCCTGAAGGCGCCGCGCTGCGCCAATGATCGAGCCGCCCGTATCGATGATATCGTCGAACATGATGACGCGGCGGCCCTTCACCGGTTCGCCGATGACATCCAGCTGACGCGTCGTTCCCTTCTCGCGCTCCTTATCTACGATCGCGATCTGGTAGCGCGAACCGACCGCTTTACGGATCCGACGGGCATACTTCGACGCGCCGAGATCAGGCGCTGCAATGACTGCATTCGCAAGAGTCTCGCCGCGTTCCTGCCTGAGATGTCGGATGTGATCGACATAGCCGGGCAGGTTCGCGATCGGAAGCCGCACGAACCCTGTCTCCTGTGCGGCGTGCATGTGATAGGTGATGATCGTGCGTATGCGTGGAGAGCTTTCTTCGATGAGTCGCAGCACGACGGCCGCCGATATGGAGGCGCGCTCGTCTGGTTCGCGGCGATCCTGGCGCAGATACGGAATGTTCGGGAAAACGCAGGTGATCGAGGCGACGTCCGAGCGGGTGAGCGCATCGGCCGAGAGGAGATATCTCATGAGCGCGATGTTCGGGTCCTCCGCCTGAAGGTCATGCAGGAAGTAGACATGCTTGCCTCGTACGGATTGCGGCACGTCCGGCAGGATTTCTCCGCTGGGAAACGTGATGTATTTCATCTTGCTGTAAGAAACCTGAGTTCCTTTTTCGTGCAGCCGTTTGATGATCCTTTTCGCGAGATCCTCCCGCCAAGGGGAAAAGACCACCTCGAAAGGTTCCTTGTTGCTATGGAAGTCGGGCATATCGCTCATCGCAGATCCTCAAGAAGGTGGGCGAGCCTGTTGAGTAGCCGATTCCGAAGTCGATGTTAGTGCGGCCGATAACTCGATCGAGCAACTGCGCTCTGTAGGCGCACCTTCCTGGCTGCTCATGACTGACTCCTTCCGCATGCAGCCTCCAATCGAGGGGTAAGCTGCCGTCCCCCGCCGATGGGGCACAACGAGCGCGTTCCCAGCAAGCTGGTGCTCGACGCATCCGCGAACTTCCCGCGGTCGTTTTCCCTCCACTCCACCGGTCGCGCGATCACATGCCATCGCAGGTGCTGTGTCGCTGCCACGTGCCGAGCAACGCGGCGATCGCGACCTCGATCAGCGCAACCGTAGGCGCGGGGCTGTTCCTCATGCGTTCACGTATTTCGGTGTCCCCCGGCTTCCGCGCGTTCCCGTTGGGGACGACGGGCATTTCCTTCGCAGCGGTCGCTATACTACGCCACCACCGGTGAACGGAGTCGCGCGTCATGAAGGGCTACTACGCGCTTCTTGGCGTTTCGCCAACGGCGTCGGCCAACGAACTCAAGGCCTCCTACCCGGCGGCTCGCGAAACAACTATATCCGGACATCAACACCGATCCCGGAGTCGCGGCCCTACTCAAGGCCGTAAACGAGGCTTACGCGGTCCTAAGCAACACGCACAGCGGGGTTATATGAGGCGCAACTAGCGAGCTTCGCCCGCCAACCAGACCACGGAGAAATGATGGGCGGCAGTGGTGTCGTCAGCAAACTTCTACCCTCGGGAGCTGCCGAGTTATGGTTGAGAAACAATGGCGAGAGTTCTGCTCAATGCCGCCGGATTTTTAGATCAGCACCCGCACGGTTCGGGCGCGCCCTCGGCGCGTCTCGTGCCGGCGATCGAAAATTCCTGGGCCAGCGAAAAACTCGTCCCGCCACGCCAACCTCGACCTTAGTCAATCTGACACAACATCAGCGCAGGTGCTGTAAGACGACCTGCTTCAAAGAGAACATCTTTGACCGTCACCGCGCCATGCGCCAGGGGGACCGGTCCGGCCAGGCCTTCAGAGCGGCGGTCGCCCATTCGATCGACTTGTCCGTATGGCAAATAGTACAGGCATTCGGAATCTTCAGCTTGTCGGTATCGCTTGGGGTGACAAAGTGGAAGGTGTGGCTTCGGACGCGCTGGTCGGAAATCGTTTCCGCGACCTTCGGCATGTGACAAGCGGCGCATTCACTGCCAGCACTTCCAGCTTTGTGGTGCGTGTGCTGCTCGATGGTCGCCGCATGGGGTCCAACCTGAGTATTGGGGCCGTGGCAATCAAGGCACAAGGCATTGCCGGTCTTGCGCACCATGGCGACGTTGTCGCTCCCATGAGGATCGTGGCAACTGAAGCAGGTGACCCCGCGCGCATACATCAGACTTTGGACGAAATCATTTCCTTGCATGCGGTTCTTGTGGGCCGTGCCATCGGGGAAATGGGTGAACGTCGTTTCTCCGAGCTTGTGGTCCTCAAGCTTCCAGTAATCCGCAAGATTCTTGCCTACTTCGAACCCCACCGGCCAGTCGTAGTACTTTCCCCCGATCGGATTGGTGAGCGGCTGACCCTGGGAATGACATTGGATGCAGGTGTCATTGGCATGAACGTAATCGAATCGCTCGGGATTGAGGATATTATCGCGCGCCGGGCGGTTCACGTGCGCTTCGCCGGGCCCGTGGCATCTTTCGCAGCCGACGTTCCATTCCGTGACGGTCTTGGTTGCGATATTGTAATTAACCGAGTGGCAGCCGTCGCAAAGCGGACCGGTGGGGCGCTGGAAATTGTCGGGCGGGTAGAGGGGGGCCCACCAGTCGCTGCCATTGGCAACGAAGTAGCGCCGCCACTGCTTATGCGCGACGTCCCACTGTGCGGGATAAACAAAGTAATCGTCGCCGACCTTCTTGAAGTAGCGCTGCTTCCAGCGGCTGCCATAGACGAGAGCGATATCATCCTTGGTGAAGGTAACCGCCGAGTCAGATTTTGAATCCTCCCTGGTGGACGTCAACAGCCGGTCGGGCTTTGAAAAATCCGCAATGATTGCCTCGGGATGCTGCTTGGGGTCCACCACGACGTTGGCCATGCGCGTCTTGCTCCAGCGCGCATAGAGACCTTCATGGCAGGTTTTGCACGCGGTCGAACCGACATAGCCGTCGCCCTGGCCTTGCGGCTTGGCCTGGCGAGCAGGGGCCTCCGGCGTCATCTGCGCAACCTTTGGCAGGTCACGCATGTAAGTCACCAGCTGCCAGATCTCGTGATCCGGCAGCCCCCACGCCGGCATGGCGGTGTTACGGATGCCATTGCGGATGTGATAAAAAATCTCACCGTCGGGCATCGCCTGAATTGCTGCGGAGAATAGCACCGGCGGATGAGGGTATTGCCCAGCACCAATGATGGTTTTTCCGCTGCCGTCGTAACCGTGGCAGATCTCGCATTTCTGGCGATAAAGGTCGCGGCCTGCCGTGACGTCTGCGGGGTCGGTACCTAATGGATTAACGATCGATTTGACCTCACTCGGGACGCTTTGATGAAGGAGCCAGGTCGCGATCGCGACTTCGACTTTTGGCGGCTCCGTGCGGGCGCTCGACAATCCGGGAACCAGGAGAGCGTAGAGCGCGCCGGAGCCAAGAATGGCTACAACGACGACAAGACAGGCCCCTGCAAGGGAAGCCCAGCCCAAAACCTTACGCATCGTCGCTCTCCCGGTGTCACGTCGATAATTTGGTGTGTCGCCCTTCGGATCTTTTCGCATGCGCAGCATGGGTCTCCTCAACTGTATCGCGGCGATCCGTCGCTTTGTCGATCCACGAGCGGTATTCCTTTATGTTGCGTGTGCGGATGTCGCAGGCGACGGCAGCAACGGACTCAGGCGCCCCAGCAAAAGACGATGACCTCGTCACCAGCCATAAGTCGCGCTGGCAGCATCATAAGCTATGGACGGGCGTTGCGAATTGGGCGACTCTAATAGACCTAGTCTCGCAAAAGGAAGCATGGCCAGGAGATTTGTGCGCATCGTCTTAGCGCTCTCTCTCTCATCTTCGCCCTCTCCTCGTACGCTCGCGCCCAAGCGCCGGGCCGTGCCGTTGCGGCAGAGAGCGACCCTGGCCGTCTCGGCTTTTCCGCGAGCCGGCCCGCGCGGATCGCGCCCTGGTTCCAAGCGCAAATCGATGCCGGCGCCTTGCCCGGCGCCGTGGTCGCGATGGCGCGTCAAGGCAAGCTCGCCTATTCGCAGGGAATCGGCTTCGTCTCAATCTGTCGGATGGCATGGCGAACGCCGGTATCAAAACGCGAGCATGCCAGCCCCGCGGCATCCGCGATCTTCGTCGGCGATCTCGCCAATCAGGTCTTCGCGGGGGCCAAGCCGTCCAGACGACAAATCCCACGATGCTCACGATTTAGGCCAGACCTGCTAGCCAACATTTGACCCGCCCGCTTTTGTTATTCTGCTGCTACACCTTTCGATACCCGTTGGGCCAACAGATGCTTCTGGAAAAGGTTCAAGTGGCCGAAGGCCTACTCGGCCGCAATGGCCTGGACCGATGGTGCCCTGTCGGGTCGCCTCCGCATCGATTGATGCTCGTGCGTCGCCTCATTTGGGTCACCAACGGCCGCGCCGATAACATGAGCGACACGTCCGAAGTATCCCGGCTGACCGACCCACTTTGTGCGACGCGCAAGTCGGCAGAGGTGGGCCACTTCCAGACCTCCCTATTTCGAACACAGCTGTGACACGGGCAAGTTATGTCTCGACCTATTCGAGGGATGGACGGGAGCCCAAGTCAGCGAATTCATGGGCAGCAACAGGCCCCCTCAAACGGGACGACAACACGCGCGCTCGTAGGCTATAGAACAAACGGAATCAGTCGCCAGGTGCGGCGCATATAGCGCGCATAGGGATCGCCCAACGTCGAAAGCAGCGCCGCCTCTTCGACAGCGATGCGGTAGGTGAAGGCGGCGCTGGGCAAAACTAGCATCGCGGCCAGGCCGGCCCAGTTGCCGAGCGTGAGGCCAAAGCCGACGAGCGACAGCAGTAACCCAGCGTAGGCCGGGTTGCGGATTAGCCGGTAAGGCCCAGCGTCGATGACAGGCTGGGAAGCTTCCGTGGCGACATCCACTGTGAAATAGCGCCCCAGGGTCGTTACGGCATATCGGCGTAAGGCCGTTCCAGCAAGAACGCAACAAACTCCGGCCACGAATACGGTCCGGGTCCACGGGATCACCAGGTTCGGCAGAAAGAGTGCGCTCGCAAAATCCAAAAAGAATGCGGTGCCGAATGTCAGGATCACAACGAGAAAGCTGTCGCGGTCGCGCCCTTCCGGTGACGCGGCTCTCCGCTGCATGTTGAGTACAAGTTCCGACGACTGCCACGAGACAAAGATGACCCAAAAAATCGCTGCGTAGAGTGGCCCGCCGCCACCAAACGGAAGAGAAGACGGAGCGCTCATTTACGGGTGTCTCCGGCGCATGCGTCACAAACAAATTGACTATCAACGATAGATTAACCTGCCACCGATAGGTTACCACGCGGCCAGGTTCGGTGAACGAACGAGATTGCGGCCCAACAAATCTCGGGCCGTCGTCGGCGCCGATAACATGAGCGGCACGACCGAAGTACCCCAGCTAACCGACCCACTTTGTCAACACGCAAGTCGGCGGAGGTGGGCCACTTCCAGCTATGCAATAGCTTATCGGCAAGACCAGAATCTAGAACGGGATATCGAGCGCAGTTTAAAGATTGGCGAGCTCTACTCCGAGTAATTCGCGGAACTTAACCGCGATCTCGTCTCCCGGGTTAAAGCCACCTTCACTGCCTGAGTCCCAGACGAAGTACTCAATAGCCGAGCCACTCGCTCCGCCAACGCAGCCAATCGCACTCCAGCGGAGCAAGAAATCCTCGAAGCTATCCGCTAGCCGCTGACCATTATTGACGGCACCATCATGACTAAGGAACACGTCGGGCTCCCCAGGCGCCTTCTCATTGATGACGAAGAAATCGCCACCGCTGAAATCAGTGTTTGAGGATGTCCCATCCGATAGGCCCGTCGCGCAAACGGCAAAGACACCGTGCCAATGCTGGGCGTATGAATCTGCTGGATCCGCATACACGCTCTTGCGCCATTCTTGCACATCGGCGTTGAGAGAGGGCAGCAGTTCAAGCGACCACAAGCATCGCCCCTCCTGGGCGTGTTTCCAGGGATGAGGCAGCGTGTGGAAGTGTTTCCTCGTCCACTCAAAGGAGAACGAGCTGGCGTGATTGATCAATATGCCGCGAAGCGAGCTTGGAATTGTGCGTGCGAGGCGCAGCTCGATGTCTGCTACGTCCGCCTCCGTGGCTGGTGGACCAATGCGGATGGGTGGCGAACTCCCACCAACTCGGCGCACCGCCTCCCCAAACCGCGCACAATTATTAACGAACCGAACGAAGCTGAAGGCCATTACCTCAACCTCAATGCAATGCTTGCACTGACGCCGCACAAGCGAGCCAGTGCAATGCGGCGGCCACGCGCAAAGCGGTATGGGGCGCGGCTTACGTCGCTTCTCTCCCCGCCCCCTTGCTGCTTTGCAGTATATCGCGCCATGGCGGCTACGTCCGAATCGGGTCAAGGCCTGCCGTTCCGAGTTCGTTGGAAGCACGTCGGGAGTACCCCAGATAAGCTGACGACTTTGTTAGCTTCTTTTGACTCTTGAGTGGGTGGTTGAAAGTTGAATCTCATTGATATGCAACCGTATTTCTTGTTGAGCTGTGGGTGGACAGCCCGCGGTGCCTGCCGAACTGCGATGCGTTGCTGCCAGATGTGGTGTCGCAGGCATGGAGCGGCATTCAACGAACGGCAGCCGAAAACTCAAGG
>JASHYD010000253.1 GCA_030043175.1 Xanthobacteraceae bacterium
CGCGGCCTGTCCTCGGTCTCGCTCGGCGGTGCCGGCGCGACCGTCAATCTCGATCCGCAGGGCGCTCACGGCACCGTCGGCGCCCCCGGCACCGGCCTGAGCTACCAGACCCGCCGCGCGCCGTATGGCATCAGCAACCGCAAGCTGGCCCGGCTGGAGCGCCGCCGCCAGCAAACCGAGGACGGCATCGCCGCCGCCCTCGAAGCCACGCGAGAGAGAATTCGCCAGGTCGATCAGCAATGGGCGACCCTCAGCACCGCTTATGACAAGCTGCTGCACGACATGGCGGCGGCGCTTGGGGTCGAGCCCGATCCAGCGAAGCTTGCGGCGCTGTGGCGCCAGGTTGGCCGGCCGGATGAGGCCGAGATGATTGAGGAGAATGCCCGCCTCGTCGCGAGCGTTGACGAGCAGCGCGCCCAGATGCGGGCCGATGAGCGCCGCCAGGAGGAGCTGTTGGCCGAGGCCCGTGTTCCGCTCGGCGAGAGGGTCGACTGGTCGCGCCGTTGGCTGGTCATCGTTATCGCGATCGTCGTGCTCGCTGCCCTGCTCTTCCTCGGCAGTCACTGATGGTGCCGGTCAGTAACGCCGAGGCGCAAGCCCGCTGGCGAAAGCGCCAGATGGGGGGCGACCGCCAGCGCTTCGTGTTTGATCTCGACTCCAACCGCGAAGGCCCTGCGGCAGCTCGCCCGCCGCAGGCGCCTCAGCGTCACCGCTCTGGTCCGCCAACTCATCGCGGCCCGCGACCGAGGCCGAGAAGAAATCGTGACGGCCATCAGGGAATTGTTGAACATTGCCATATTCCAGCAACGGAGATCCTGTGAAGCGCTGCACCCGAGCGCTGCGCCATGGCAATGTCTTTGGCAGCCGTGGCTCTGTCGCGCACGGGTCGCGAGCTGGTAATCCAGCGTCTGGGTGAGCGTGTTGGTTCACGGAAGGCCCGCAGGATAATTGAGGCTGCGATGGCGATTGCGAACGAACCGGACGAGCCGGATGATGACGTCGTTGACGTGGGTCCGACAATGAGTGATCGCAAGTTGCCGCGCTGGGATAGTGGTCCGTCGACCTAATCCGATCCCAGCTCTTGGGACTGGAGCGGAACCAGTCAGGGATCGACGCCGCCCGCTCCGATCGGCAATCCAATAACCAGATTTGCCGCTTACACCATCCTAAACGCAGATGAATTGCCTGGCATCACCGATCGTTGGCGGACGCGGGAGAACAACAGCAATATATCTTTCTCGATCGTTATCACATTGGTTCCGTCGAAAAGCAAAGGAAGGAAGGGCTAACCGTGAAGAAATTGCTATTAGCTGGTGCTGTCGCGATTGCCCTGGGGGGCATTGCTCAAGCGGCCGAAGTGCTCAATGGGACTTACGCGTTCGTCGGTCAGAACCACTGCATTCTCACTAGCCCGAGCGGTGTTTTCTCCGCCAATCAATCGATAGGCTTTGGTCTCGCTATGAATGCCGGGGTGCAAGGATTTATCACTTACAACAAGGCCAGCGGAACCGGGACGGGGTCGTTGATCGGAACCCTTGCCCACCTGGAGTTCGACTCTAGCGGTTTGCTGGATCCGGTAAATGGCCTGGCAGTCGGCACGACGCAAGAGAACTGGAGCCTGACCTTCACAGTTAGCGGTGACGAGTTCACCGCCACTGACGGCACCATCAACGGGACTTTCACCAGCGGCCCGCAAAAAGGTGTGACTTATACGATCACCGGCGTGCCGCCGTTCAATGGCATCATCAGCGAGAACGAACCGCATGTGCTGCAAACAGCCAACTCGCAGCCAACTGTCGCGGTGTGGAAGTTATCAAACGGTGCCGTTCGGAATGTCCTGTGCTCGCGTACTCGCACGCTCACTAAGGTCAAGGAAACGCCACCAGCCACGAACTAAACGATCGCGTCCTTCTGCGCCGTCATGGCGGCGGCGCAGCGGGGCGGGATTGTCCGCCACAACAAGGAAAGAAACTATGAAGTGTCCGCAACAAAATTTCGCTGGTCAAGCGTCGAGTTCCGCCGCTTAATCCCTGCCTAAATGGCTTGCTACAGTTTCGAGGGGTTTGGGCAACATTCAGCAGCGCGCGGGTTCGCGGAAATTGCTGTGCCGCGTCCTGCGGTTAAACACCGTGGTGGTGAGCGTTGCGGAAACGCCCGCCTGTCAGCGAGCCAGCGTCCTCGCCACCCGAAACCCCAAGGAGTTGCTCCGGAAGTCAATGGCGAACCTGCCGCGTACGGCTGAGCGGAGGTCACCTGGGTAGGTCGCCCAGGAACCGCCACGAACGATACGGTAATCGCACCTGCCGGATTCCCAAGGCGAGCCGTCAGCGGGGGCCCCGGCGTAATTCTCATGCCAGCAATCCTGGGTCCATTCCCACGTGTTGCCGTGGACCTGAAAAATGCCCCATTGGTTCGACCGGAACGAATCAACGGGCACTGTCCGCTGTCGATATTCGCCTATCGGGCCGTTGCCGTATATGTAAGTGCCATTGTAGTTCGCCTGTCTCGGAGAAATTGCAGGGCCCCACCAGAACGCCGTCCTCGCCCCAGCACGTGCTACATATTCGCGCTCTGCCTCGCTCAACAGCCGGTAGCCTTTGCCGGTCTTGGCCGACAGCCATGCGACATAGGCGTTAGCATCGTTCCATGATACATTGATCACCGGGCGACGATCGCGGCCCCAGCTTTCGTCGTTCGGCCGGTAGCCGCTGCAGCTTCCGTCCGCGACGCAAGCGTCCCATTCATCGAACGTCACCGCAAATTTGCCGACAGCGAACCGCCGCGCAAACGTCACATGGTGCTGTGGCCCTTCATACTTAGCCCGATTCAGCTCGCTCTCCGGCGAGCCCATAATGAAGCTGCCGGCCGGCGCCAGCACCATTTCGGGGCACTTGTCGCACTCGCGAAAAGTATCTTTAAGCTTCAGAGCGCGTTCTTCGGGAGCTGATAGCGGGCCGATCCGCGTCTCTGCGCGGCCCGGCATCGCACTGCATGCGGTCGCCAACAGAATTACCGCGATGATCGACGCGACGCGCACGACCCAACTCGCCTGGTTGATCGATATCAATTCGTGTTCTTCCGATTGAAGGTAAGAAATAAGCAGGGCAATATGGCCCGAAATGAGGAGGAATTTATCATGAGGATTTCGACGATTGCAATCGTCGGGGCGATTGCTGTTGCAGTGAGCGGCCCGGCTTTGGCCCAGAAGAGTCAGAAGAAGAGAACTACCTATGGCGCGCTTGTTGGGACGTTTGAGCAATGCGAGTCGCAAGCTATTGCGCTGGGGATGCCGCATGGGCAAGCCGGCCATTCGGAATATGTGCGCGAATGCATGGGAAAGAGGCCTGGCAACTCTAATGTGGGGGGCGCTGGGTCCCAACGCTAATGTAGAGGCCGCCAGGTCCGGAGGCCGCAACTCAATTTTTTGGCGACCGCCGGACGCTAAAATGTTCCCCGAACCCCTCAAAACGGTGTCAGGGAACTTTTTGGTTGGACCGCAATATCGTATTGGAGAACGAATGCCGCCGCGATGCGAAGTCTTCTGGGAAGTCATCGTCAAGCCGGCACCTCTTGAAACGAGGCGTGCACCTTGGCCGGCGATGGCGCCTTGTCCGTCATCGCGGCGACGACATTTCCGGAGCCATGGCACAGATCAGGCGCATGTTGCCTCCCTGCGGCCGACCGGCTTCGCAATAGCACCGAGTGCCGCCAGCGGTGTCAGGTCGACGCCGAACCCGAACAATGCCGAGCCGTGCGACGCGGCTTCCTGTCGAAGATTGGCGCGCAAGACACCGAACTTGAGCCGGCCCCTGAGGAACAGGCAGGTCGTGCAGCAGTTAAACGCTGCTTGGAAAATCCGCGTGTCGGTGTGCGACGGCATCAGCAAAACGATATGGACGCCGAAGATCGACTCCAGAATGCAGCGGTCGACCCAGCGCACGGAATTTCGATTAATGTAGCCTTCAAAGGGTCGGACTTTTTCCCCGCGCCGCGCGGCACACAGTGGGGGGCACAAGGCTCTCGACGAACTCGGGCAGGCTCTTGTTAGCGGCCTTGGCGAGCCGCTTGAGCCGCCGCGCCACCGGCACCGTCAACATCAGCTGGAGGCGGACTCGGTCAGAGCCGACATGCGCGGCGCGCCAACGGCGTTGCTTCTCGGCGTTGATCAGCGGTCGCTTTCGCTTGGTCGGCATTTCGATTCCCTTGGTTAGTAGCGTAACCCATGTGGTTTCGCTGGTCACGTCCCGGCTTCCGCCATGCGCAACCTGGTCTCGACAAATCCGTCCTGGCGTACACGTAGCGCTCCGCCTGCCTGACGATACCGTCGTTGAGCTGCTCCACGATGGTGCCCTCCTCCAGGCTCAAAAGACCGCTTTCTGACTCGCGGTGGCTCGTCGCAAAAAAGGCGGACCTCGGGTGAAGGGGGAACGCGACGATACAGCGCGGATCATCCAGGCCGCCGTGCGTCAAGACGCAAGGGTAATCCGACGTGAGAAAGTCCTGCTGCGTCTCCGCCCGAAGGTGCAGCGTCCTCCAATTCATCCGAAGGATTGTTTCCGCATATCGCGGGTGCTGAATTAAGCCAGGCAAAATGATCTTTCCGTGGTTGTCCAGCCTAGGCCCGCATTTCCGTTCAGCGAGTTCGAGCAATGTTGGTGGATCGCCAGCGCGCCTCACCGCTTCGTACTGATGCGGATTACGAAGCAGGGCTTCCTCGATGTGCCGCCGACCCTGGATTTGTATCATCTTGACGACGTTCGGGCTGCGTGCCCGCGCCGCCATGAGGAAACGCGTCCACGCCTCGGCTAATTCGGGAGTAAATTTCGAAGGGTCGCCGCCGGCTATCAAAACCTTCAGCGCGTGCGACGCGGGGCTATCCACGCCCCCCGCAAAGAATTTTTCTTCGATCACTTGCTGCCGGTCTTCCGGGTAGCCCTCCAGCGAATACAGGCGTGGCTCGTAGCCCGTTTTCTTCGGGGCGATGGTAGAAGCCACCACCTTGCGACCCCTCGGGCGCCAGTACCGAACAACCTTGCCCTTGGCACCGCACCAGCCGTTCAGGTAGAAAACCGGTAGGTGATGATGATCGAGTGGTCTACTATTCACGTGCGATCGGTTCTCTTTTTTCGGTTAGTAGCGTAACCCTATATGGGCTCGGCGCGCCACCGTGCAATCGGACACGTAACAAAAAAGCTCGGCCGGAGGGCCTTTGCCTTCAGTCGTGCGCCCGCCCATGCATGTCACCAACCCTGGTGAGGGCGTAGATCAAAGCCGGGATGGTGATGCCCATTAGAGCGCCCGGCGGTGTAGCCAAGTCCATCGGGAGATCGGGAGCCCAACCCGAACAGCGCCCAGACGACAAGAGCGAATATCGGCCAAGACCCAAGACTTGGGGTCGCTCAGTATGTCAAGCCACTCGTTCTTTTGGAAAAACTATGCCCTCCGACTTGCAACAAGGAGCAGAAGCACCGAAGCGGGATCAAGCAGGCAGGCCACGACGAGCACGAACGACTTGACGATATACCATGCTCGTCATGCCATTGGTTTCAAATGATTTTATGGGTGACGAAACATACCCATCCTTCAGCATGGTGTAGCCGTCCGGCGGCGAATTGATCACTGCCTCGGCCGCGATGTTGCCCCCTGCGCCTGAGCGGTTCTCCACCAGAAACTGCCGAGCCGCTCCAACAGCCACTGGCCTATTAATTAACCGCGCCATGATGTCCTGCTGGCCACCAGGCGGAAAGCCTCAGACCACGAAGCGCACCGGCCGAGTCGGATAGTCGAGCGCCAGCGGGGGCCGCGGCAGCCGGAGGTGGCGGCAGCGACGCATGCGAG
>JASHYD010000254.1 GCA_030043175.1 Xanthobacteraceae bacterium
ATCCCGGCCGTCACTCCTGCCGAGGTCCAGACCCGACCGTCACATACAAAAATCGGAGCACGGCGGGAAAGCGCTTCGCCAGCTTGGCACAGTACTCCCAATGGGTCGCTGCGCGACCGAGTACGCCCGCAGCAGCGAGCAAGAGCGCACCTGTGCAAACAGAGGCGACGCGACGCGACGCGCCCGCACCCATTCAACTAGCGCCGGGTTCTCCGCTGCAGCCTCGGCTCCTTCGCCGCCGGCGACGAGCAAGGTATCCAGCGCCTCGCCGAGGGCGTGAGCGGAACCGTTGCGAGCGCCACCTCGGCCGAGGCTGTAACGCTTTTGCCCCCTGGCGCCACGACCCGAAGGAGATAGGGCCGCGCCCCTCCCGCGCCAGCGACGCGATCGTTGGCGGAGGCGAACACTTGAACCGGCCCCGTGATATCGAGCAACTGCACCGCCGGGTAGGTGAGCACGTCCGGATTGGGTTTGGCGAGGAGCGAGGGGATTTTGGCATTTCCGCCAAACCATGCCCCGGTAGGCTCGCCTTGTCTGTCCATCGGCGACGTCGGACCCGGAGACGTAAAATGATCCCACATGACATCCACCTGCATATCGGCTCCCTCCTGTTCGAGGGCGTCGATCAGATCGACCTGACAGGACCGTTCGAGGTGCTGTCGCGTATCCCGAATTCGACCTATCGCATCTACGGCAAGACCGCAGCGCCGGTTCGCGATCTGAAAGGATTGAGGCTGACACCCGATGCTGCCTTGGCTGAGGCGCCGCCGCTGGACGTCCTCCATGTGCCGGGCGGCTATGGCCAGGAAGCCTTAATGGACGATGCGGAGGTGCTGGGCTGGATCCGTCAGCAGGCGTCAGGGGCATGCAGCATCTTCTCGGTGTGCACGGGCGCCTTGCTCTGTGGCGCGGCGGGCCTCCTCAAGGGACGCCGGGCAACGACGCATTGGTCGTCGTTTCACCTGCTGCCGTACTTTGGCGCGATCCCCGTCAACGAGCGTGTGGTCGTCGACGGCGCGTGGGTCTTTGCTGCAGGCGTCACGGCGGGCATCGATGGCGCCTTGCGTCTCGCTGCCGAGTTGCGCGGTGAAGAGGCCGCGCAAGCCATCCAGCTTCACATGGTCTATGCGCCGGAACCGCCCTTCGACAGCGGCACGCCCGAGACGGCGCCAGCCGCGATACTGGAACAGGCGCGGCGATCGGTGCGGGCCATCACGGCGCAGCGCGAGCAAACGGCACGTCGTGTCGCCGCTAAACTCGGCATCCCCGTTCCCACCGGTGGGGAATGACTCGCCGGCGCAAGGCGGTTTGGCTAGAACCGAGGGGTTATTGGCGCCCTCGCCCAGCGTCCGCGCTTCCAGATAAATCGCCATCAACAGAGAGTGAGTCACATGACAACCTTTCCAGTCCTTATCATGGAATCCGCCCCTGAAGGCTCGAAGCAAGCGCTGAAACAATTGCAGTCGGCTTTCGGCACGATCCCGAACCTCATCGGCTATGTCGACTTCTTCCGATCATGATCAACAGCCTTGTCGGACTGTTCGGGAAGGTACACGGCGGCAGCTTCACGGAAGCGCAGGTCCAGATCGTTCTGCTCACTGACGCGGTGACCAACGCAAGCACCTGGGCCGTCGCATTTCATACGGGGCTGGCGCTCAAGGAAGGCATCGATCCGGCGTGTGTGCAGGCCATTCGTGAAGGTCGTCCGCCCAAGTGTCCGGCGCGCTCTCTGCCGCGCGGGCGCGCCAAACGCCTCTGACTTTCGCTTTCTTCGCGATCATCACCGGGATTCGGCGGCAACACGCTGAGTGAGTTGTTGATGGGCGTACCTGTCGTCTGGGTTCATCATCCGACGAATATCGTCATTTGCCTTGCTGTCGCGCTCGTGACATGGACCACGCCACTCGCTTGGTGGCCAGATAGCGCGATCGAATGGTTCGATGCGGTTGGCATCGCAGCCTATGGCGCGGCGGGAGCCGCAAGCGCTTTGAGCCATAGCATCCCGCCTTTGTCGGCCGCGATCCTGGGGGTATTTACCGCCTGTCTCGGCGGCGTGTTCCCGACGTCCTTGCCGGAAAACCTTCCATCATCATTCGACCGGAACTGTATGTAACGGCCGCCGCGCTGGCAGCGGGTGCATACGTCGCACTTGTCTCCAATGGGATAGAGCCTGCAGCCAGCGCGGCGGTTGCATTTACGATGGGATTTGGACTGCGCGCGTTGGCGATCGTCAAAAGGCTTGCGTTGCCTTCATGCCACGGCGGCGGCGAAACCATTCTTGCGCCCGATACCAGGGATACGACGAGCCTTTGACCAAACGAAACTCAAAAGGGGATGCCTCATGCAGGTGAACGCGTCGAGTTGATCACATTTCTCGAAGACGATTACCAAATCGATGAGCAACCGTCGTGAATGAAGATGAGGGTAGCCAGGTCATGACAGCGGGTCCTCGCATTCTCGTCGTTGCCATCTTGCTTGTTCCGGCCGGCCCTGCTGGTGCCCAGACTCAGCCGTGGCCACGCGATCCCCCGACCACCGGCGCGCCGGCACCGCAGCCTGGCGAAAGCGGCGGGCCGACCACGTCTCCAGCGCCTGCGCATACAATGATGGCAGTGCCACCGCGGGCCTCACGTTCGGAGGCGGGGCGCCACCGGCCCGCGTGATGGGCCAATAAGAGCAACTCCCACCGCTTCGGACGCTCCGAAAAACGGTGTAACGTTCAACAGGCGCCCTTTCAAAAACCGCGGTGCACGAACCGGGAGGATCAATCGATGCAGCGAGGCGAATTTATTACCGCCGTCGGCGCGGGGGCGGTCAGCTCCTTGCCCGAGCGGGTGATTACTCCTCGTACCGATGCCAAGAGTCGCAGACTTTTCATCGT
>JASHYD010000255.1 GCA_030043175.1 Xanthobacteraceae bacterium
GTGCTTCGTTGGAGATGCCGACCCCCTACTTGTGAGGGTGCCGGGCACCGACCTGCACATGTATGGTACGCTCTGGCTTCTCACGCTGGGCGAGACGCGCAAGACGAAGCGCGTGCGGCTCTTCACCGAGTTCGTATCCCGCAAGCTCGCCGCGTACGCGCCGCTTCTCGCGGGACTGTCCGTATCGCGCGACTGACGCGCGGCAGGTCGCGGCGACGCTTGCCGTAATCCCCCGGCTGGAACAAGCGTTATCAAGGACTATTCTCGCGTATCGGCCGATTTGGCTTCATCATGGCACCCAGCCAGCGAGATGGAAGATCCAGGACGTCGCCACCATCGAGGCCCAGATCAACAGTTCCTTGATGCGCGATCTCTCGTTGGTATGGAAGCTTTTGGTCAAGGGCTGCCATGGCGACTACGTTGGCAGCACGTCCGGTTTTCCGAGATTGCTGACGACCTATTACGCCGCACGAAGTCGGCAGGATCGGGCCAGATGCAGACCAAATTGTTCAGGAAATCATATATGGTTCAATCAGCGTTACGATCGATGAAAGAAAAATTCAGGAGATTTTCATGCGGCCGCGCGGCTCAGCCGGCTTTTTTTAGCCACGCTGGTGGTGGTCAACGCGCTGGGCATCGGTGTTGAGGCTAATGAACCAACCAGCGCTACCGACCTTTCCGGGTACAGCCCCAGTCAGATTTGTGGGAAACTGGGTGTGAGATGGAACCCGAAGAAGCTTCCATCGATCGGCTGCTTCGGACTTTCAAGTGGCGACTGAGCCCACCCTATGTATCAAGAGAGACCGTTCCTATCTGGTGGGTGTCCATGCCTCTGAAGGAATTACCCATGGTTGCCGCGAAGATCACCTTGACGCTGGTAGGAGGCCCGACCGTCCTCATTGAATATGACGGCCTTCGCCTGCTGACCGATCCCACGTTTGACCCGCCTGGCCAGTATCAGGGGCACCACAGCCCGGTGAAGCATGTCAAGACGGAGGGGCCTGCTCTTTCGGTGGAAGAGGTCGGGAGGCTCGACGCGGTCCTCTTGAGTCACGACCATCATTTCGACAACCTCGATAACGCCGGCCGCGCCGTTCTGCCAAGCGCTAGCGTGACTTACACGACAAATTCAGGGGCGCAGCGGCTCGGCGGAAATGCTGTCGGCCTGGCGCCGTTTGAGACGCGCTCGTTCGAGGGAAGTAACGGCAAGAAGCTCTTCGTGACCGCGACTCCGGCCCGCCACGGTCCAATCGGCGTTGACGCTGGCGACGTGATCGGATTTGCCCTCGGTGTCAATCAGCCGGGCGATACGGTCTATATCACCGGCGACACTCTTTGGTTCGAGGGCACGGCGGACGTCGCGCGTCGTTTCTCTCCGAAGGTCGTCGTACTACACACCGGCGCCGCGGAGCCCCGCGGGCGCTTCCACATGACGATGGGCAGCGAGGATGCGCTGGAGGTTGCACATGCCTTTCCGGATTCGACGCTCGTGTCGGTCCATAATGAAGGTTGGGGCCATCTGCGGGAGAGCCAGGACCAACTCGCCGACGTCTTCAGCAAGTTCAAATTGGCGAATCGTCTGACCCGGTTCGATAAGGGCAAGCCGTTGGCGCTTTCGTTACAACCAAACGGATAAGGACGCCGGGTCTGGGGGCGAACCCAGGCATTCGCCCGATTCGCATTACCGCCAATACTCGTCATCCAGCCCAGCATTCGCTCCTACAAGTCGGCTATGGGTCATCAAGAGACTCGCCGACCGCCTCACCTGCGCGGCAGGTTTACATGCATAGCCGGACCACGCTGCGGCCGGCGGAAGCCGCGCAGAAGAGATTTCGAGAGAGTCGACGGCCTCGCTCAGCGCCGTGACTCGACAAGGGACGAAGGTCGATTAGTAGCGAGAATATCCGTCATCGGGAGTTAACCACGCGGGCTTCGCTCAGCTCACCTCCTCGGCACCGCGGGCCAAGCGCGAATGAACGCTGCCACCTCGCGCCGGCCCGCAATCGCCTCAGCGGTGTAGCGGCCATGCTTGAAAGCGTTCCTGTTACCTTCGGAGCACCCGGATTTCCTCCACCGTGCATCCGGCACCGACCGTTTGCCATCGCCGCCTGTTGGCACGGCTGTCCGATCGTCCGGCAGTGGGCATCACATCTCGGGCTGAGGTGCATAGCCAATTTGCGTTCCATGGCCTCGATCCTCGATTTTGTTGCGATCCCCACCCCGCGAAGGCTCCACGACGCCCACCACTGCCTGCCCGCGGGAATGGACGTGGACATGCTTCACCGTCACCTTCTGCTGGCCCTTGCCCCGGTGGCGATTGAGGGGCAAAAGAACCAAGTTCAAGGCCAACGCCCTTCGCCAATAACGGATGCTGATTTGATTTTGGCCGCCAGCGCGGCTGCGCTATGGCGATGCCGGCCGGTCTTCTCGCGCCGGTTCGAAAGTCATTCGCTCAATCAATTCGACCGGTCACCGTCGTTCCTCTGGCCACTCTGGCTGTGGCCACGCCTAGGCGACCTCACTTGAAAATCGATATCTGGGCACAGTTTTGAGATCGCCCCAGACCGTGCACTAAGGTTTGACAGTACACCAACAATATCTAACCAATCTTCTAAGGCTATCGCATCGTATAATGCTCGCCCTTGCTCTTGCACGAGCGCATCCAACGCACGTGTCCGGATTGCAGCAATGCGATAAAATTCGTGGGCCCGTCTTTGCACGGTATCATGAGGGGGAGATGTGCGTCCCGCCTCCGGGTCTCTCAACGGTTCTCCGGGTGCAAGGCCCGCGTCACCAGCCCGGCTGCTACGGCACCGATCAGCGGGGCAATGATGAACAGCCACAGCTGGGCGATATACGGCCCGCCGGCGAACAGCGCCGGGCCGATGCTGCGCGCCGGATTCACCGAGGTGTTGGTCACCGGAATGGTGATCAGATGAATCAGCGTCAGCGCCAGCCCGATTGGGATTGGCGCGAACCCGGTCGGCACCAGCTTGTGGGTGCTGCCGAGGATCACGAGCAGGAAGAAGAACGCAGTCACGAGTTCGGCGACGAAGCAGGCGACCACATTGTACTTGCCTGGGCTGAGATCGCCGTAGCCATTGGTGGCGAAGCCGTCGGCAAGCGAGAAACCCTCACGGCCGCTTGCGATCAGGTAGAGAACTGCCGCGGCGACGATGGCGCCGACCACCTGGACGATCCAGTACGGGATGACATCGGCGGCGTTGAGGCGCCCGGCCGCCCAGGCGCCGGCGGTCACCGCGGGATTGAAATGCGCGCCGGATATATGGCCGACGGCAAAGGCCATGGTGAGCAAGGTCAGGCCGAACGCCAGGGCGACGCCGGCAAAGCCGATGCCGACAAACGGGGTCGAAGGAAACTTCGCGGCCAGCACCGCTGCTCCACAGCCACCGAACACGAGCCAGAACGTGCCGAGAAACTCGGCTGCGAGGCGCCTTGATATGGGCATAGGTTGATTTCCCATTTTTTTGCCGATCCGCCGAACGCGGACCTACACTCGTCGCGGGACACCTCGCGGCTCAGCCCTTCGCGCAGGCGATACAATGTTACGAACCGGCTGCCGCGGGCCCTCGCGATAAGAAACCCGGCCCGGAGCAGAGGGTTCGCAATCGACCACGATCAACGACGTGTTTTTCTGGCTAGAAGACGCGTTTTTTCTGATTATGCGTCTGCATGCCGCTGTCTGGAGTCCGGCGCCGCTGCCGAAGGTGTTCCGTCCTGTTCCGCGACGGAACTCGTTTAGCGCCGAGAAAATCTTTTATCGGGAGCTAATCCCGCGGCTTCGCACGGGCCGGCCTTGCGATTCGTCAGCTCACCTCCTCGGCACCGCGGGCCAGAGCCCGCATAGCGCGAATGAACGCTGCCACCTCGCGCCGGCTGGCAACCGCCTCGGCGGTGTAGCGGCCATGCTTGAAAGCGTTCCTGTTACCCTTCGGAGCACCCGGATTTGTTCCCCCGTGCATGCGGCATCAAGCCGATGGTGGTGCATGATAAGGTCGAGCTTGATATCGCAATCTAAACGCTGGAACCTACCCCTCGCCTCCACCCACGAAGGCCAGCGGCGACGGTCCCGGTGCCAACAATGGCCGCTAAGATGCTGAGGTTTTTTGCAACAGCTTAATGCGGAGAAGCGTGCGCTCAGAGGAGGAATTTGTCATCGTCCTGCGGCGGCCTGTCTTGCCACAGGACGGCGTTTTCAACCCGCGCAGCCAATGTTTTGTAGTGCGTCGCGAGTTCCCGCAACATCCGGCGGGCGTCGGCATCGCGCATGGTTTCGGCTCGGACGAGCGCATCTTGAGCGCCGATTCGCCACTGGGCGACCGCCTCTCGGGGGCTGTCTCGCCAATCGGCTTCCATTTCGGGTTCGCTATGTGCCGATAAGTACGCAGGCCACAGCGAACCCTTTCTCGTGAGATCGCTAGCGAGCCACGCGACCAGAGCGTCAATGTCGGCGATAAGTGCCCGCGAAAGATCGATTGCTTTTCGCGTTGCTGTCACCCGCTCTCTGCTGTCACGTAGTGAGCAATGCGCTCGCGCTGCGTACTCAGCCAAGTCTACCGCAGCGGCGGCGTTGAATGCGCGGATTGTTTGTATGACACGCCCCTCAAACTCAAGCGGGAACCTAACCGCTCTCTCAGCCACCGACTCCTATTCGTTCCTACCATTGGTACTACTAGCCTTACCAGTGGTTAGGATAGGTGGAACCCGGATGCTCTGCGAGTGGCTTAGCCGGGAAGGCCATGTAGATTATCCTGACGGCAGCGCTGCTCGATAGCGTCCGTGCCGGTCGGAGTGCCGACCACGGAAGGAGTCGGGCCTTTCCGACTACGATGCCAATACGTCCGGTGTATCCGAGAAAGCTGCCGACCTTGCGCCGCTATCAAAGTCGGCAGCCTTGGCCATCAAGAGACATTTCAGGATCTTCCTCGTACGCGGAATTTAGTGTTTAATCTCCAATCGTGAGCTGCCAGCGGGACGTGCCGATGTTCCGCGCATTGAACGGCAGCATGGCAATGGGCGGGCGGTTGTCGCGAAGATGAAAGATATGCCAACCGATGACCCGTTGTTCGGGAAGGGGAAGGTGCGGGGTGGATGGGCGAAAGATGCATGATGCTTACCTGTTCGAGGTCAAGAAACCTGAAGAATCCAAATACGCTGGCGACTTTTACAAGATGCGAGCCATGATCCCGGCTGTGGAAGCATTTCGTCCCCTGAAGGAAGGCCACTGCCCCTTTAGTCAGCGGTTGAACGGTTCATCTCTTACCAACTGTAGCTCGCTTTCCGCTTTTTGGAAAAAATTCCAATGCGGCGGGTAGCGATTGCGCACCACCGGCCAGAGACGCTGCGGATGGTCGATGGTCGAGGCCCTGAACGAATTACGCTGAGACTGGGACGGCGGGCATTAATTGATGGCGTCGAAATTCGTTGGCGTCCGGTTTTCTACGGGACTTCGTGCATCATTGCCGGTGTACGGGATCTTTCTTGGGACGATCGCATTCACGATCCTCGTTCCAGGTGCGATCCTCTGGTTGCCCAAGCACGTACTTCCGGAATCCGTTGGCTGTTTCAAATCTCCGGCTGGAGCAGATTATATCTGCCCGAACTGAACTGAGCTGGCCGCTATAGTAAGCCCGCCGGCGCGGAGACTGCGTCGCGTCAGCGTGACGAGGCGCAAAATGACTTGCCCGATGGAAGCTGGCAGCTCATTCGGGACGCCGGGATACGACGATCCGATGCGCAGTGGTCTCTCGGCCCGGCAAGTATGGGGCTCCAGGACGCGCTCAATCCCGGTGTCAGACCGGTCTCAGCGTTGATAATGAAACCGCTTATAGTACCGACCTGTTCACGGAAATGCGTGTCGGCTTCCATCTGCAGCGCTGGATGGCACACATCGCGGCAGTCGGGCAGGAGCCGAAGCCGCCGGCGCTGCGACGCGCGACATGCTCGAATTTGCAACTGTGCGAGGCGCGCACAACGCCGCTCTGCAGGACAAGATCGGGACGCTAACGCCCGGCAAGGAAGCCGACATCGTCATCATTCGGGCGGAAGATATCAACGTCATGCCCCTCGCAAATGCCGTGAGCACAGTCGTGTCCTACGCGCATCCCGGAAACATCGAGGCCGTGTTC
>JASHYD010000256.1 GCA_030043175.1 Xanthobacteraceae bacterium
CGCTCCGGCCCGACGTATTTCAGGTCCTCCAGCATCCGGGATTCGTAGCTCGCAGCAAAACTCTTGTAGATGTGTTGGATCGCCCGGTCCGACGTGCGCGGCGGAGGCGTGTCGTCCCTCAGCGCCGTCAATAGATGTTCGATTTCCGCATCTTCAGGATGGGCGTCGAAGTATCGTTGATAGGCGGCCCGCGCTTCGTCGCGGCGCCCGACGCACTGAGCGATCTCTCCCAGATCGTACCAGGCGCTCCAATCGTCCGGCTTCAGTTCGACCGCCTTCTTTCCGCATAAAAAGGCGGTTTGGACTTTACCCATTTCTCTCAAGCGTTTTGCCAGCGTATGAAGTTCCGCTGACGTGAGTTCCCGGCGCCGGGTGGCGTCGCCCTCTTCCGCCAAAAGCAGCCCCGCGTTCGTGGCCTCGTTGATCCAGCGGTCGATTTCTGCGACCTTTCCCGCCGGCATAAGGGAACCCACCATCGTGCGGATATCGTCGACGCTTCGGCTGCCGTCGCACAATTCCATCAGAAGCGCCGCAGCCGGATTAAGATGATGGAGTTGGTCGAGCGCCGGGTCGTAGGCAACATAGCCCTCCTCAACCGGCGACAGCAGAACGACCGGATTAATTCTCGGATTGGGCATCTCGGAAAGCCGATAAGAAAAAGCGGCCGTTTAGCCTTGTGCAGGCTCCACCAGCCGCCTTCCAAAGCAAGCGCTGTTTTGCAGGCAGCTCCTACTGAGCCTTCTTCTTCGGCACGGCGCATTTACCGGTCTTTTTACTCACCACCAGGCCTTCGTCGCATTTGCCTTCGGGGCCGGGATCTTCGCCTTCCTTTTGCGCCAATGACTGTGTCGTCATCAGCGGGGCGAGGGCGACTCCCGCGACGGCGGCTCCAACGAAAAACCTCTTTAGCAACCCACGCCGTTCTTGGTCAACAAGGGCTAGAACTCTTTCGAGATCGTCCTGTGGCACGAACAAGCCTCCATCGGTTTAAGGTCCAAGCGGGTTACGACAAATGGCGGACCGACTCTTTCATTTGCCGGGCAAGAGTAGCTTCGTTCACGACGGCGGGAAAGCGCGAAATCTAAGGAACATGATGTGTCGATTGACGTGGCCTGGACGAAGCAAAACTCGACAATCCGGGTCCGGCTGCTCCGGCTGATACGATCCGTGCAGCGTCGATCACTGTATTGGGCACGGGAAAGCCCGAGGCAGGCAATGTCACCAGGTTGGCGCATGGCGTTGGCGTCACTGGCGTGGCGATCGATGTGATTGTGGTGCTGTAACCGGTGCACTGGACTGGGCCGCCTGCCAAAGGTCGCGGAATCGCCCTACGCTCGCCGCCCGGCGGAGCATTTTCTACCTTTCTGCTAAGCCTGCCCCACCAATCAATTTGACGTTTGCTTTCCGAGCAGTGCCCTGACCGGTGAGCTACTTACCCGTAATTCAATTGTGTCACTGTGTTGCCGCTGACGACGTATATTGTCTTCACTCCGGGTATGGGATTCTTTCTTTGGCAAGTCATCAGCGTTTACTACTCACAACGTTGACGTGCTGCTTTGTATTAGCACTCTGGATAAGCGCCCTTATCTGGTCCATGTCCTTGGATGTCGGAGATTTCACGTCGGCCTTTTTCCACGATATGCCGCCGTCTGTGCTTATCTCAAGGTCTGGATTGCCCTCGCGGTGGTGTGGATTCGGTAGATATTTCACTTTGAGTCCGCGTTCCTTTAGAGCCTCTGCAGCTTGGTTTTGCCGCTCAATGTCTTTATTCCCGTTCGCGGGTTCGGGCTCACCCTCAAGCGTTACCTCCTGGTTTCGGCTCAAGCTGCTTAACTTCAACCGGCGGCTGCTTCGGCTTCTTTCCTGTCCCTTTGATTTGGCGTAGTTCACCCAGAGCGGCGTCGGGTCAGTGCCGGGCGGCCCGAAGGCGCCGGGCGGCTCGACCGACCACCCGCCCGGCCCAGTCCCGAAGGGCCCCGTCGGTTCGGTGGGCGGCTCGACCGACCCCCGGGTCATTGCGACGAAATAGACGGCTGCGCCTTTGCATCGCTGTCGTCGAAGGCGATGCACCGGCAAGGATTTAGGTCGAGCAAGCCGATCCACAGATCACGCGGCGGCGGGGTTGCTCCTATGCTGACATCATCCCGATGAAGGACCCGGAGGTCACCACCGCCACGATCACCATTACGTTGCCTACCGAGACCGCCGCGCTGGTCAACAAGTTCGTGGCCCTCAATCAGCAACCTGCGTACCGGACCGGCATCTGCCGCAAGGGGTTGAAGGGCGGCGAGCGCAAGGTGATAGTGGTGTGGCGCGCTACACAGTTTTGTGTGAAAGCTGTGTGCGGCACACAAGGGCCGGCTCATCCCGGCCCTTTACTGGAGGGGGGCTGAAATGGTGAGGGGGGTAATACAGCGATTTATCGGGGACGTAATCTCGCTGGCCGGCGTTGGCCTCATGCTCTGCGCGGTTGGCATTATGTTCATCCAGTACTTGCGCTGGCTTCAGGACGGGTATTGGACACGCCTTCGGTTTCGGCTCGCCTGGGAGTTGCTTGGACAAACTGGGGAGCCGCTGGCCCCGCTCGGCATCGAAAAGCTCCGCACATGGATGCTCGATCTGCCGCTGTCACTCGGTGTCTTTCTGTGCGGCCTTGCAGCGATTTGGTTCGGCACGTTCCTTAGCGATCGATGTGGCGACGATAACCCTCGTTTAGAGCGTGCCGAAGACGAGAGAAGCGCCGTAAGGCGCCATAACTGATCTTCTCAACACTAGGCGGCGCCAAATCACTTGGGGGGGCGACCGGGGGCTGGTGGCGCGGCCGCGATGTGCGGATTGAGCCCTCGCATTTGAGAGTCACGGAGATGAGGACGCCCGGCGATCTGCGGCTCAAACCGGACGTCGCCTGCCTGGGCGATGGCTACAGATCGTCAGACGCCCCGCCGGACCTCGCATTTGAAAGGAATCTCCGACGGACCTTGAACTTGGATGCCTGCTGGGGCGATTATGCGTAGTGGAATCGATAAGAACC
>JASHYD010000019.1 GCA_030043175.1 Xanthobacteraceae bacterium
GCTGCCCTGATCGGTGTTGAAGATTTGCGGGCAGCCGTGTTTAGCAAGTGCTTCCTCGACAGCATCGATGCAGAACGAAGCCTCCATTGTGTTCGACAGCCGCCAGGCCAGGATGCGCCGCGCGAACCAGTCCATCACGGCCGCGAGATAGACAAAGCCGCGTGCCATCGGGATGTAAGTGATATCGATCGCCCACACATGGTTCGGGTGATCGATCATCAATCCGCGCAGCAGATACGGATAGAGGCGATGACCTGGCGCAGGCTTCGATGTGTTGGGCCTACGATAGATCGCTTCGATCCCCATTCTCCGCATCAATGTGCTGACATGACGCCGGCCAACGCGCCGGAGATGATGGACGGCATGACCGAAGCGTCCGCCACACGAAGGCCGCGCACGCCTTGCACACGGAGCTCGCTGTCGACGACGGCGTCGGCGTCGTTCCCCATTCGCGCCGTGCCTATCGGGTGCCCGAAGCTGAGCGCTCCCGTGCGCACGAAATCGATGAGGTCCTGCTTGCCCTTGGCCTTTGGACCGGGGATGAGCTCGGCTTCGCGAATCCCATCGAAAGCTTTCTGGCTCACGAGCTCGCGCGCAGCTTCCGCGGCTCGCAGAGTCGCCTCGAGATCGCGGTCCGTGCCCAGCAGGTTCCCTTCGATCGTCGGTGGAACGCGCCAATCCGCGCTCGCCAGGCTCACTTGTCCGCGGCTAGTGGGCTGAACCAGCGACGGTGAGATCGTGAAGCAATTCTCTGGCAGGGCGCCAAAGCTGGCCGCCAGCTCCGGAGATGCGTTCGGAAGCTGCTCCAGGACGAGAATGATGTCGGTGCCATGGCCGTCGACGCCGCTTGAGAGGTTCACTTCAGCCTCGACCGCGTTGCTGTCCGCGGGACGATCCGGGAATTTCCCTTTGTATTGATAGACGACGCCAGACACGTGCACGTGGTCCTGGAAGTTGCGGCCGACGCCGCGCAGATCGGCGACGGGCGCGATGCCTAGCTTCTTTAGAGCGCTTGCCTCCCCGATGCCCGACAGCATCAACAGCTGAGCAGTATGAATCGTCCCCGCCGAGAGAATAATTTCGCGCGCCCCCGAAACCCTGCGAGCGCCATCGGCGACAGCGATCTCGACCCCGCTCGCACGATCGCCGTCAAACAGGACCTTGGTGACGTGCGTGCTCAGCAGGAGCGTTAGATTCGCGCGGCTGAGGTTGGGATGCAAAAAGGCGCGGGCGGCGCTGACACGCGTGCCATCGCGCGCGATATTCATGTTGACGTAGCCAGCGCCGTCGCGCATCGGCCCGTTCATGTCGTCGAGAATGGGAAATCCCATCTCTGCGGCCGCCTCAATGACGGCGCGGGCGGTCGGATGGGGATCGTGTGGGCGCCGGATATGAATCGGCCCGCCCACACCGCGCCATTCATTGGCACCGCCCTCCCAGTCCTCCTGCGCCTTGAACATCGGCAGGACATCCTTGAACGCCCAGCCTCTGGCGGCGTCGTCGGCCCAGGAGTCGTAGTCTCGCTCCATGCCGCGGGTCCAAACCATTGCATTGATGGAGCTGCCGCCACCCAGAACATGGCCAAGCGCGATGTCGAATCCGCGATTGTTGACTTGCGGCGCCGGTTTGATCGGCAACCCAAAATCAAGGGGGCTTGCGACGTTGTAGAACCAGACGCTGGGATTGCTGATTGTCGGCGCCGTATCCGCAGGTTCGGACTCGATCACCAGAACCTCGGCCCCCGTCTTTGACAATTCTCCGGCGATGACCGAGCCGGAAGCCCCAGCGCCTACGATGATGTAGTCGTAACCGCCGCGAAGGCTGGCCGGGTTTGCAGCGAGGGTCATTTCGCACTCCTATGGGTTTGGCGGGTCGAACGCGCCCGGTGGGCAACGCCCCGCGGTTGGGCAAGACGTCCAGCTTCCTCGAACGGCAGGGGTGGATTGCTTGGGAGGATCTTCCCCCGCGGTCAGGAACCCACACTGACATCGCCGCCGGCCGCGACGCCGCGGAAGTGCCACGTTCCGGCTGCACGGAAGCTGCCGGCCGTCCCGAACGTGTCCTCTAGGAATTGCACGTAGCTGATCCTGTCATTCGCCACCTTGGCGAGTAGCGCGAAGGGAGACGTGATGTCCTTGCCGAGCGTGCGCGTTCTGTACGTAAAGCTTCCGAACATCGCGACGCTATGTTCGTTGGCGATCGCGTCTTTGACCTCGAACGCCTTTGTCTCCCAGACCCGGGCCATGCTGTTGAACGCGTCGACGATGCTTTGTGGCCCCCGGTTTGTACCCGCCCAAGGGAGCACCTTGTGCAGCTCGGGATTGTCGAAGTTCAGCGATACATAGGTGACGTCCTCGGTGGTAAGGCCGCGAACATGCTCGATGTTCGTCGGGTCTGAAAGCAGCGCTTGTAGTAATTCAAGCGGGGTCTTCATCTGAGCCTCCGGTGTCGGCGTCGGTGTGAGCGGGTCAGGGGATCTAGGGGCTCGGGCGCGCCCTACAGCTTGTAGAGCGCCTTAGCGTTGCCGTAGGCGATCTTGCGGCGATCGCTCTCGCCGATCGGGGCCGTCTCGATAAAGCTTCCGGCCTCAGCATAATCTTCGTACGGATAATCAGCCGCGAAGAGGATCCGATCGGCGCCCATTGTCAGCATCGTGCAGTGAAGTGCCTGGGTGCTGAAATTGCCGCTGGTGGTGACCCAGATGTTGTCGGCGAGATAGTCGCTCAGGCGCTTTTTAGTGCTGCGGCCGTTGGGACTGAAGTTGATACCATGCTGAATGCGCCAGGCGAGGAACGGTAGAGACTCGCCGAGATGTCCCAGCACCAGCTTCGCGGCCGGAAATCGGTCGAAGACGCCGCTATAGACGATGCGCAGCGCATGCGTCGCCGTCTCCGGCGCGAACCCCCAAGCCGCGCCGGTGAGCTCCGGGTGAGAGTCGTATTGAACAGCATTGTGCGACGGGCGCGGGTGGATATAGAGGGGCACATCAAGCGCCGTCAGCGCCTCCCAGAACGGCGTCATTCGCTCATCGTCGAGATAGAGCAGATTGTCGGCGGTATCGATCTGGCTGTAGCCGTTCACCATCACCCCTTTGAACCCGAGCTTGGCGACGCAGCGCTCGAGTTCACGCGCAGCCTCGTCGGCGTCATGGAGCGCCAGGCTGGCCATCCCGACGTAACGGTTCGGATGCGCGCGAACGTGTTCGGCAAGATAGTCGTTGACCGTACGCGCGGCGGTCTGGGCCTCTGCGCGGTCGGCGATCGCCTGGATGCCGAATGTTGTGAGCGAGAGCAGCACTGTCTCGACACCGGCCTCGTCCATGGCCTCGAGACGCGTGGTGTCAAAATCCAGAAGCCGGTGTTGAACGACCTCAAAATACTCCGGACCGAGATGGCCGATGAGGGCTTCCTTGCGAGTCTCGAACCGGCCGTCGCTGTCGCGCATGAAGAGGCTGGGATGGCCGAAATGCTCCTCCAGCGCGATCTTGCGCAGGGGCGGCGGGACGGGCGGTGTGCCGACTTTGGGCAGGCTCGGAACGGTCATCATATTTTCTCCTGTGAGAGTCAGGATGTTTGGGCGCGGGGAGGATCCGCTCCTGCGGGCACCACCACGCGAATTTGGGTTTTCACCTCCTGAAATTCTTCCATTGCGCGAAGCCCCCGCGCCCGTCCGATACCGCTGTACTTGAAGCCGCCCTCCTCGAAAGCGTCGTGGAGGACTCCCCAGGTGTTGGTCCACACCGTGCCGGCTTTAATGGCGCGGGCGACCCTCTGCGCACGATCGATGTCTTGGGTGAACACCGCCGCGGCCAGACCGAAGATGGTGGTGTTCGCGCGAGCGATCGCCTCAGCCTCTGTCGCGAACGTCTCAAAACTCAATACGGGGCCGAATATCTCCTCCTGGATCAACGGCACATCCAACGCCTCCGTCTCCAGCATCGAGGGGCGGTAGAACGCTCCGGACGCCAAGGAACCCTCAACGATGGGGCCGCCGCGAACGATGATCCGGGCGTATTGCTTCGCGTCTTCGACGAAGCGATCGATCCGAGCGACATTGGCGCGATCGATCAGTGGACCCATCTCGCTATTCAGATCGTCAGCCCGGCCGACCACGACCCTTTCCAGCAGGGACGCGATGCGCTCTCGCCATGCATGAGCCACACCGTGCTGCACGAGCACGCGCGAGCCGGTCATGCAAAACTCACCATTGAACTTGGTGAGTGCCGTTACGATTACCGGCGCGACGGCGTCGATGTCGGCGTCTTCGAAGACGACGAGCGGCGTCTTGCCGCCAAGTTCGAGACAGATCCTTTTTAGGGTATGTGCACCTTGCGCAGCTACCTGCCGGCCCACCTTGGTGCTGCCGGTGTAGTTGATGACGTCGACGTCGGCGGACTCGACCAACAGCGGGGCGCCCTCGTTTCCGGCCTCCGTGAAGATATTCACCACACCCTTCGGCAAGCTCCCAGTCGCTGCGACGGCTTCGGCGATAAGAGAATTCACTAACGCCGTCTGAGCAGGGAGTTTGATGGCCGTCGTGCAGCCGGCCGCCAGGGCCGGGCCCAACGCGCGGACCAGCAGCGCGAGCGGGGAATTCCAGGGGACGATGATTCCAGCGACGCCGATCGGCTCGCGCATGGCGGTCGCGAATAGGCCCGGCGCGATCTCGGCCGATGTGCCTGTCTGCGACAGCGCGGCGCCCGCATTGTAACGAAGCGTCGACGGGCTAGCGGTGGCTTCCCACGTCGCATCTCGCAACGTCTTGCCCATCTCGCGGCTAAGCGTCAGTGCGATCGCTTCTGCGCGCTCATCCAGTCTGCCAGCCAGTTCGAGAAGCGCCCGCGCACGGAGTTGCGGGTCATGCGCCCAGGCGCCGTCGTCAAAGGCGTTTCGCGCGGCGGCAATTGCGGACGCCGCTTCGGCCCGACCGCCCGCCGAGTACCGCCCGAGCACCTCTCCGGTAGAAGGGCTTATGGAATTTGCGACTGTGGACGAACCAATCCACTCGCCATTAATCCAATGACGCGCGGGCTCAACCTTCAGGACTGTTTTGTCACTATTCATTTTGCCGCTCCTTTAGGCCAAGCGGCCTGCTTCCTCGAACGTCAATCTTGGGTTGCGCGGGAAGAGGTTTTCATTCGATCCGTACCCGATGGAGCAAATGAAATTGGATTTGATGTGTGTGTTGGCAAAGAATTCGGAATCAACCGCCTCATTGCTGAAGCCAGACATTGGACCGCAGTCCAGTCCCAGCGCGCGCGCCGACATAATAAGATAGGCGCCCTGAAGGCTGCCGTTGCGGAAAGCAGTGGTTTGCGCGACCAGGGGATCCGAATAATACGCCTGCATGTCCTTGCCGCGCACGGGAAACAACTTCGGCAATTGTTCGGCGAAGTCCAGATCATATCCGACGATGACTGTGACCGGCGCTGCCAGAATCTTTGACGCATTGGTGGGCGCGGCAAGGGCTGCAAGCTTGCTCTTGCCCTCGGCACTCCTGACCCAGACAAAACGCGCCGGGCAGCAATTTCCCGAAGTAGGCCCAAATTTCATCAAATCATAAAGCTCGCGCAACTGCTCTTCGGTAACAGGGCGGTCAGTCCAGCCGTTGCGGGTGCGGGCTGTTCTGAACAATTGATCGAGGGCCAACCCATCCAGTTTGTTCGACATGCTGTTCTCCGCTGGCGACGGCCGATAACGCATCGCTACTGAGAGTGGGTATTGGCGATGGCCGTTACGCGAATTGATTTAGATGAGGTCCTGGAATTCCTTCAGGCTAATCGGGCCAGTACGCCCCCAACCACTGTCCCGGACACCACTCATGGCGGCATGGCTCTCGTCGTTCACCGTCGGCGAATTGATGCTGTGATGCCGGCGAGAATTTTCGGGGCCAGCTGAATGCCTGATAGGTGTCTCCTGCCGGGATAGATGAGCTGAGACGGTAAGCCTTCGGCCCCGGGGGCGTTGTCACTGGCATCGGCGGGGCGCATAGCCTGTGCCGAACCGAACAAAGACTGGGGTGACTGTGGCGCGAGATGAAGGTCGCTCGCGTTACGTTTTCCAACTCGTTCTCCATGAGTTTGCTCCCGCCTTCCCAATCGCGCAGAGCAGAGTGCAAAAGCGGGGCCATTCGGAAGGACCGGAAAATCTTGGAGTTTGCGCGGGCCGCGATCTCGAATATTCGGCAATTTCCGAGATATCGGAAAAAAGTGGGGTTTACGGACTGGTGGGCGCCCTCAGTCTCTCCCCAAGGAAGATGCCGGCCGCATCGAGCGCTAGCGTCGCCGCTTTCAAGTTGCCGATGCTGCCGGGGAATCCATGGGCCATACCCAACCAGATATCGAGCCGGGCATCGAGGCCGGCATCGAC
>JASHYD010000257.1 GCA_030043175.1 Xanthobacteraceae bacterium
GTCCTGCCGAACGCGCGGGCCGAGCAAGGTGTCTCGCCGAGGTGATCTCGGTCTCTGGCGGCCGAGCCTGAGCCTGCCGAGACGCTTGCCCCACCACCGAGTTGAAAGTGGCTTGTTGGCTTGCGCGATGACAAGGCGGTTACGCGCATTTCCAACCGCATTGATCGTCTGACGCTCGGAAACCCCGGCGAAGTGAAATCGGTTGGTGAAGGCGTATCAAAGATGAAAATCGACTACCGCCCCGCCTACCGCCTGCATTTCGCCAAGCGCGGCAAGGTGATTGTGCTTCTGCTCTGCGGCGGAACCAAGGGAACGCAAGAGAGGGACATCAGGCGGGCGATCAACATGGCAAAGGGATTGGGTTGATGGTCACGATAGCAAAGTGGGACGCCGAGGGGGTGCTCACCTCGCCAGAACGCATTGTGCGGCCTATCTCGAAGTTGCTCTGCAAGATGATGACCCAGAGGTGCTCAAGGTCGCGCTAGCCAATATTGCCCGAGCCAAAGGCATGGCTGAGATAGCAAAGAAGGCAGGCGTCAGGCGGACGAGCCTCTACCGGGCGCTGTCGCCTGGCATGGCTGAGATAGCAAAGAAGGCAGGCGTCAGGCGGACGAGCCTCTACCGGGCGCTGTCGCCCGAAGGTAATCCGGAATTTGCGACCGTTGCAGGCGTCCTCAAGGCTCTGGGCCTGAGGTTGTCGGTTACGCAGGAAGGGACCACCCGGCGCCGGGCTCCAGCCCGCTCCCGTGGTGCCACCAAGGCCAAGTCACGGACGGCGGCGTGACGTGGCTGCTGGATCGTCAAGGTCGCGCTGCGGGACGGTGCGCGGCCCTGACGGTGAGCGAGTCCTTTCGCTGCGAGATGCCGCGACCTGGCTCGACTACCGCGTGGTCGAACGTGAGCGGATGCCCCTTGCGCTGCGCGGGTTCGGCTGCTGAACTGGCGGACCTCGACGATGCCGCACGCGGATGGCGCATGCGCGAATCAGCTGACGGGCAAGCCATTCCGCATTGGGATGGGCTGTCACACCCAGCCACCAGAAGTTCGCGGCGTGACTGCCGCAGGATGAGTACAGAAGCCGAAACGTTGAACGTAAATCGATTTTTTCGTCTTCCGCAACGGTCAAACGGTGGGCGGTCGAGCGCGTAACGGGTATGGAGGCGGTAGCAGTTGTAGGCCGAGGTTGATAGACCACCGATGATGAAGCTCTTGGCCTTGATCAACGTCAGAAACAGCAATGCCGCAGCGCTGATCTCCCGCGCAGCGCACCTGAGCACGCGCGATCCACGATACTGGTTCATTGGGTTAAAGACGGCGTGGATTTGTTTCGTCGACGGACAATTTGATCAAGCCATATCGGCCGCAAAGAAAGTATTGAATCAGAATCCCTGCTGCGCTTGCCTGCTTCCTTTGTTGCTGCGAGCTGCGCCATACAGGGACGTTTGGATCACGCACCAGCGGCAGTGCGAGAGGTTCTGAGGACGGAGCCGCAGCTGACCGTGACAAAGTTGCGCCCACGATTGATGTTCATTGAAGAAAAGATTTGGAATGATTATCCCGCAGCGTTGCGCCGGATTACCCGAGTAGGGCCGTTGCAAGAGCGAGCTGAAAAACCCCTGCGTCGCAACATTTCGTCCAATCGTTGGGGGTGCTCCGGACGTGATATGCTCGCTGTGGGCATTTCACCTCTGACTCCGAGCCTCGACATAAGGCCAAGCGTCAAGTTGCCAGAGGCAGAGCCACAACGCTGGCCCCGAAGGGGGCCAACGGATGCCACGATAAACAGGTCAAAGAGCGGGAGGATTGATTTGGCGGGGCCGCTAACCGGTGTTCGAGTTCTCGATTGTACGTCCGTCGTGCTGGGTCCTTATGCGGCACAGCAGCTCGGCGATCTGGGCGCAGATGTCGTCAAGATCGAGCCGCCCGACGGCGACACGACACGCCAGCTTGGGCCGCGGCGTCATCCGGGCATGGCGGCGTTGTTCCTCAGTTGCAATCGCAATAAACGCAGTCTGGTGCTCGATCTAAAGCTGGAGGCCGGGCGGCGTGCGATGTCGAAGCTCGTGGCAGGGGCCGACGTCCTCGTGCACAACTACCGGCCGGAACCGGCAGCGCGGCTCGGCATGGACTATGAGACGTTCGCGCGAGAAAACCCCCGGCTGATCTACGTGGCGACTTATGGGTTTCGCGCCGACGGTCCGATGGGTGCCACGGCGGCCTACGACGACATCATCCAGGCCGCATCGGGCCTTGCCATGCTGCAAGGCCTGGTGATCGGCGAACCGCGCTGCATGCCGACGTTGGTGGCCGACAAGATTGGCTCGCACGCCGTCGTCAGCGCGGTTCTGGCTGCTCTCTACGAGCGTGAGAAGTCGGGGCATGGGCAGGCGATAGAAATTCCGATGTTTGAAACTGTCGTTGCGTTTGCCATGGTCGAGCACCTCTACGGGCAGACCTTTGTGCCCGGTCCCGAAAGCATGGGCTACAAACGGTTGCTGAAGGCGGCGCGTGGCCCCTATCGGTCGAAGGATGGCTACATTGCGCTGCTTCCGTATACTGACGGGCATTGGCGCCAGCTGTGCTGCCTAATTGCTCGCCCCCAGCTTCTAGCCGATCCGCGTTTACAGTCGGTTGCGACCCGCCTCGCCAACATCGAGTTGGTCTATGCGACCCTGGCCGAAATCTGCCAAACACGCACCAGCGCCGAATGGCTGGCGTTGCTCGAGGGCTCAAACATCCCCCACGGGCCAGTCAATTCGCTCGAAGACCTTCTTGCCGACGAACAGCTTGCGGCGACCGGTTTCTGGAAAGAATTCGATCATCCAACCGAGGGCCGCATTCGGATGCCCGACATTGCCGCAAGGTTCAGCCGCACGGCACCTGACATTCGTAGTCTTCAACCTTGCCTCGGCGAGCACAGCATCGAGA
The DNA here is from genome assembly GCA_030043175.1 of Xanthobacteraceae bacterium. The sequence goes on from JASHYD010000257.1 coordinate 2,929, forward strand.
TTCTTGGCGAGGCGGGATTCTCGCCCGTGGAGATCGACGCGTTCGTCGCGGCTGGAGTCACGCGGGACGGCCGGGCTATGTGATCGGGATGTCAAGAACGCGCCTACGCTATGAGCTTTCCTCGCTTGAGGTCGTCATCCAAGCCCCGCGGCGTCTTGCCTGACATGAGTGAAGGGCTCGCGCGTTGCCGCTTCTCACGGGCGCGGCGCCTCGCGCGGAGTGCTAATCGGGTGAGGCGATTATCAGCGTGATTTGCTTCCAGGAATGAGCGTTACTGGAAGGTATCGAGCGCCCGGCGCCGGGGCGACGTCACGTCATGCCGCTTCTCGTACGTCAGCTCGGTCACAAGCTCGTCCAGGCGCCCGGGTAGCTCCGAAGGGTAACAGGAACGTTTTCCAGCATGGCCGTTACAGGGGCGAGGCAGTGTTCGGCCGGCGCAAGGTCGCGGCACTCATTCGCGCCATGCGCTCCGGCCAGCGCTACCGAGGAGGCGAGCTGAGGCAGCGCAAGGCCAGTCCGAAGATGACCTATTTCGGAGTCAGCAGGGCGCCTACTCCGACGGACCGTTGTAGACTTAAATACCCCCTGACTGATGCTAGTCGAGATCGGGAAAGTTTGGATTACGGACGCAGGGCGCGTCGCGCTCGCGGCCGAAAGGTAAGTGACCAAAACGCGCCCTTCATTGGTTCCCCGTTGCGAGGACGCTGCATTGCAACGCGCCTTGACCCGATATTCAGCGCGCCTCACATTAACGATCGGCCGGATTTGGCCTTGAAAGGGCGTGTTGTGACTAAGCCTTCGGACGACGAAGTGATGGAACTATTTAGGCTGCGATCAGAGCCCTCGCTGGCGTAGCCCGGCCGGACGCGGCGGCTTCGCAACTTGCGGCATCTCGACATGCTACCGACGCGCCCTCGCGGCCGTCACGGCCATGGCCAGCGGGTCGCATGTGAGCACCACCAGCGCAGCGCGAGCAGCCATCGGATTGCCCGCTTGCTGTTGGTGTCGGTGCCAATAAGCTCGGCCCACTGCGCAGCTTCCGTTTCGGTCCGCCGAGCGCTCTTGAACCGCGTCATCCCATGGGCTCGCAAGGGCGAGACAGAGCAGGCACCTGATCCCAAAGCCGTTCCTACGCATCCCCTAGCGCGATATCACAGGATGATGTCGCGCAGACTGGGCGTGCTAAGCGATTGTTAATGCTTTGATACGGTCCCCATTTTGAACCTTGAGGATTGCAGATGAGGCGGCGCGAATTCATTGCGGGGCTTGGCGGCACGGTGGCTTGGCCATTGGCGGTGCGAGCGCAGCAGGGAGCCGTGCCGACAATTGGGTTCCTGGGCTGCTGGGCGTCCCCCGAACGGGTCGAAGGCGGTTTGCCCGCATTCCGGCAAGGCCTTCAAAAAGGCTCACGATAAAGTGCGCATTTGGCGCGGCGGGTGTGGCGTACCATGCTGCGCAGCCCAATCTATTTTCCGGCTGGTTTTCCGTTTCGAGGGGGAAACACCGTGAAAATCTATCGTCGCCGATTTCTGCAGTCTGCCACAGCTGTCGCCGTCACCGGCACTCCCTGGCTCGTCCGCGCACAAGCCTGGCCGGCCCGGCCGGTGCGCATCATCGTCGGATTCGCCCCCGGCGGCGCGCTCGACGTGGTCGCGCGCCTGATCGGTCAATGGCTGTCCGACCGGCTCGGCCAGTCCTTCCTCATCGAGAACCGGACCGGCGCGGGCAGCAATATCGCGACCGAAGCCGTTGTCAATGCGCCGGCCGATGGCTATACGCTGCTGATGACTAGTTCGGCGAACGCGGTCAACACCACACTTTATGGCAAGCTCAAATTTGTATTTCACCGCGACATTGCGCCGGTCGCAAGCATCGGGCAGTTTCCCTGTGTGCTCGACGTGAACCCGTCCGTGCCGGTGAAGACGGTTCCAGAATTCATCACCTACGCCAAGGCCAATCCCCACAAGCTCAGCATGGGGTCCGGCGGTCTCGGGAGCCCGCAGCACATTGCGGGAGAGCTCTTCAAAATAATGACGGGCGTTGATCTGGTGCAAGTGCATTATCGTGGTGGGGCGCCCGCGATTTCCGACCTCGTCGGCGGACAACTGCAGGTGATGTTCGACGTCATACTGGAGGCGATCGAGCATATTAGGGCGGGCAAGCTGCGCCCCCTGGGGGTGACCACCGCGACTCGCGCGCCGCTGCTGCCGGAGGTGCCAACGGTAAGCGATTTCGTGCCCGGCTTTGAGGCAAGCTTCTGGTGGGGGGTCGGCGCCCCCCGCAACACACCAGGGGAGATCATTGACAAGCTCAACAGAGAGATCAACGTAGGACTTGCCGATCAAAGGTTGAAAGCGCGACTGGCCGACCTGGGCGGGACCGTCCTGCCCGGCTCCCCGGAAGAGTTTGGAACGCTCATCGCCGAGGAAACCGAGAAATGGGGCAAGGTCGTACGGGCGGGCAACATGAAGGTGGATTAATAAATCAATGAAACCTGCATTGATCACTTGTTCTCCAGGCTTGCCCATCACCGACAGACGACCCGGTGCTCTCCGGCGATCACCATCCAGCGAGGTTGCGTTTAAGACACTCCTTGCCCGGCCTTAAATGGGCTTCGCGAATGTCTTTAGACCGACCTTTGACCGCCAGCGAGGTAACTCGTTGCACTTCGCGCAATCCATGTGATAGAGGCGCGGCCGGAGTCACCCTGCAATTGGCCGACTAGCCGCGAATAGGTTTTCGGATTCGGAGGTGTCAACGCTGTCGCCACGATGGTTCCGGGGTCCTTGCGACGCTTCCCTGCATGTTTCTCTTCGCGGGCATTGAAAGCCAGCACAAATCGTTGGAAGTTTTTACCAGCATCTGCCGATCTTGCTCGCGCGGGCCGCACCGTGCACAGGCGTAGTCGAGGAGGTAGAACCTTAGCTGGAGAAACCGGTAACCACCTGAAATCGCAGTCTGCCGACGCGCTCTTCCCCGAGGCGTCCACGGCTTCACGGACTTGACGCGACAATTCTGAGTCCGCACTGCACAGGACCGCAACGGGACAGGATGGCGCACCTTGTCGAGCATAGATGTTGAATCCTATCCGGCCCTATTGGCGCCCACTAGGCTCGCCGGCAAGGCGCTGCGCAATCGCGTGATACACGCCTCCATGACGACCGAGCTTGTGAAGGATCGTGCCGTATCCGACGCGCTCGTCCAGTACCACGTCAATCGTGCGATCGGCGGTGCCGCCCTGATTGTGACCGAACCGCTCGGAATGGCAACGCATCAGCGTGCGCTGAACCGCCCCCAGGTGATTCCCGAAAACCTCGACAGCTTGCGTCGCTGGGCCGAAGCGGTGGAATCCCACGACTGTCGTTTAATCGGCCAGATTCAGGATTCAGGACGCGGGCGGCACTATTCAGGACGTACGCACGATGCCATCGGTGCCAGCGCGCTGCCCGACGACCTCAGCTGGACGGTCCCGCATGAACTCCACGTCGATGAGATTGCGGCTTTGATCGCCGAATTTGCCGGGGCTTCGCGCGTGCTTCGTGACTGCGGCTTCAGCGGCATCGAGTTGTCCGCCGGTCATGGTCACCTGTTTCATCAGTTTCTATCGCCGTGGTGCAACCGGCGAGAGGACGCTTACGGCGGCGATTGGAGTGGTCGAACACGCCTTGTCATCGAACTCATGGCGGCGATAAGAGCGCGATGCGAGGACGAATTCATCATCGGATTGAAGTTGCCGGGAGAGGACGGGATTCCGGGCAGCATCGGGGTTGTCGAGGCTAAAGCGATAACCTCTATGCTGACGGCGACGGGCTATGCGAGCTATGTCTGCATATGCCAGGGAGCTCACGCGCGCTCGCTGGAGATGCATCTGCCGGATTGCTACGGGGGACGTCTGCCCTATCTCGGCATCATCCGTGAGCTCAAGGCCTATTCGCATGACGTGCCGATGGTCGCGCTCGGCCGCATCACCGACCCGGCCGAGGGAGAGGCCATTCTCCAGCGCAGGGATGCGGATCTCATCGGGCTCGGCCGCGCCCTGGTCGCCGATCCGGCATGGCTCGTGAAGGCTGCGTCAAACCGTGCCCACGAAATCCGCTATTGCATCTCGTGCAATACCTGCTGGGGCACCATCATTTCACATCATCAACCAATCGCCTGCGTCAACAATCCGCGCGTCGGCCGGATCGACGAAGCCGACTTCTGGCCGCAGACGGCTCCGGCGAGAAGGCGAGTCGTCGTCGTCGGTGCCGGCGTCGCCGGCCTTGAGGCGGCGTGGGTCGCCGCAGCGCGCGGTCACGATGTTATCGTGTTCGGTGCCTCCCGCGAGGTTGGCGGAAAGGCGCGGCGACGCGCACCTCTGCCCGGCGGAGAAACCATATCGAGTATCTACGATTATCAATATGCTGTCGCCCTGCGGGGAGGGGCCGTGTTCAAGCTCGGGGTTTTTGCGACGCTTGACGAGATCAGCCGACTTAAACCAGACGCCGTGGTGCTTGCCTGCGGCTCAACCATGATCCCGCCGCACTCGCTGCCGACGTCGGAAGCGGAATACATCCTGGACCTGAGGTCCGCGATGGAGAAGGTGGCTAAGCTGAGGGGAAGGCAGCTCGGCACAGCGGTGATATTCGACGCCGACCATTCGGAGGGAACCTACGCCGCGGCACAGGCGCTGAACGCCTTGTTTGACCGGACTGTCATCGTGACACCCCGGGATACGATCGCCACCGAAATGCAGTTGGTAACGCGCCAGGGCGTACTCCGCCGCATGGCGCAACTACGCATTCAGGTTGTGACCTCGGTTGAACCAGTTTGGAGCAATGCCTTGGAATCGGGAATAGTCGAATATCGGAACGTGTATAGCGGAGACCGGGAAACTGTGAAAGATGTGGCGTTCTTCGCTTACGCGACGCCGCGGCGCCCCAACGACGGGCTGCTGCGCCCGCTACGCGCGAGAAACATGCAAGTTTTTGTCGTCGGCGACTGCCAGTCGGCAGCAGATCTGCTGGCTGCAACTACCAGCGGACATGCGGCCGGGCACCAAGTCTGATCGCTTGAGAACGATTCGGCAATAGCTCAGCCTTGCGCGCAGCGAGCCATTCCCTCGCAGCCGCTCCCGAGGCGATCGAGGACTCGATGGCGTTGCTTCACCACAGTGACAGGATGGAGGCCGCCCGAAAACCTCAGACGCGTCGCCGGGATACCGAAGGACACGGCCCGCATTGTGCCGGGCGAGGTGACAGCTGACCCACTTTATTTATTGTACCAATCCCGTTGACGAACATGCGGCATCTGAGACGGCGCCATCGGCGGGCGCAAATGGTCGCCAGGTCCTCCGATGGCCCCCCAGTTGTCGGCACCGGCCGGAAACCGCGGCGGGTCATCGTGTTGCTGCGCATGCGCCAGCGCAGCTGTGGTCGCGCTCGTACAATTCGTCCGGCCGGCCGTATGTCCAGTCGGTTGCTGGGGCGGTCGAACGGCCGAATATCCGCGCGAAGCCATCAGCGGCGTCTCCGCCGGCCAAGGTCGATGCTCCTCAAGCGTCGTGCACGCTACGCCGCTCGTGCGTGATAATCAAACCGCATGAGCGCGCCGACCTTCGTCAGAACGCAGTAGCCGGCGACAGAGCGACCGACGCCCTAATCCTCACCAGCACCCGGCTCACCTGAACGGCGTGCCAAGTGCCCCGGCCGGTTGCGGTTGGAATGCTGCGCTCGTTCAAAGCCGCTGCAATGCCCACCAGCGACGTTACGCCGGCCGCCTGTAGCTCGCGAATGATAGGCGCTAAGCCCGCTGCCCGTGCGGCGACACGCGCCTGGGCGGCCCTTACACTGGCCCGTCGAGCCTTCTCGGTAATCTCGGCGCCGCGGTAGCCGCGGGGCTTGATGCCCCTGCGCTTGGCCGCCGCAGTCGAAACAGTCATCGTGACGTTCTTTCGTTCGCTGTGGTTGGGCAGGTCCGCGGTGTTTCGCGGCACTGCGGCCGGCCGCTTGATTCAGGACAGGAGGAAGACAATTGCGGTGGCTGTGAGTCCAATGCTTATCATCGCGGATGCTCCGTAGACGGACGCGACGATAGCGGCGATGGAGAACGTCGCTGTAATTGCGAGTTCGATTTTGCTCCACATGCCTTACGCTCCTTACTGTTCACGCGATCATGCTTTATGAGTCGCCCGACGCCTGCCCTCGAAACACCGCAATCAGCTTGCAGCCGGCACGCGGTACAGCTTGGCCGCTTTCTCGATAGCTTCGCGTTGGCCGGTGGCGTCGACTCGGCCGACCCATTCGACCTTAGGGGCGGCCCGATAGATACTCCAAGTCGGCAGCGGTGGCGGTTTGCGTTCGAACATGACGGCAAGTATTGCCACCTTGCCGCGGTGTCGGCAATACTTGCGTGCAGCTTGCAATAGTCGCAAATTATTGCGTAGCTGGCGCGCCACTACTAGAGGCGGAAAGTAGTTGACGCCGATTTGACGTGGTCCCGCCCCTAACGGCGGTTAGAACAGGGCTATACGAGGTACACCGCCCAATCTGGATAAAGCGAGTAGCGGGCTCGAACACGCGATATGCGATGCCGTTCTGCTCGCAATAGGCGACGGCTTCTGCCTTGGAGTCAAAGCGCAGCGCACCTGTTGCCGGACGTCGGCTGAACTGGTCCACCCCATCAGCGGCTCGATCGCTTTGGGCGACGCCTGTTCAAAATCGAGCACATTTGGTCTGGACGATGGACCGCATGGCGTTCTTGGCGGGGCCGTATATGCGTGCGCCATTGCGAATTTCGCACCGACAACGCGCGGCCGATCCGCCCTGGAAGCGAGGGAGAACTTTTCGCCCCATTACCCTTCTAGGTCAGGTTTCGCCAGCTGCGGACAAAGGATAGCATAGGCTTTCGGTGGAGATGGGCCAGCACCCCCTTCGGGTCCCAAAGGCCCCCGGCGAAATCGACCCGCGGGGCCCACTGGCAGCGAGGCGCGGTGGGATGCAATGGGGTGAGAAGGGAGCGTATTCGCCCGCCCCCGCTCTGCGTTTCACTCCTGCTCCTCCTTCCAATTTTCCGCGTCCTCGACGCTCTCGAAACACCAGAAGCCGCCTTCGGCCTCGACGATTTCAGCTGCCCACGGGCACTCCTCCGCCGCCTCCTCGACCGTCTCGACCTCGACGAACACCTTTCGCATGTCAGTCCTCCTTCTTGTCAGGGGTCAACACCGGCGTCAGTGTAGTCGAGTTCTTGGGGTTCGCGGAGGCGCTGGGCTTCGATCCGCGCTCCGTCATCCGACGCATCTTCACGGTGAAGGCGAAGTGATGAACTGGCGGCGGCCCTTTAGCGTTGCTTAAGAGCATGACCACCGCGCGAGACCCTTTGCAAACGGGCGTACTGCGCTCTCGGGTCAAAGCCCGAACACCATGAGGATGACGTTCTGGCCGAGAGCTTCCGCTTCCGGGAACGAACCCTCGGCGCGCCAGCTGGCCCGGCCGCCGAGAGTCAGCGCGATGTATTGCTTGCCGTTCACCGCATAGGTCATCGGATTGCCGGTGAAGGCCGTCCCGGTGTCGAAGCTCCACAGCTCCTTCATGGTGTCCTTATCGTAGGCGTGGATACGGCCCATGATATCGCCCATGAAGAGGAGCCCGCCATCGGTGCCGAGCACACCGGAATAGGCGGGATAATACGAGTCAAGCTTCTTCACCGTATCGCCGGTGCGCACGTCGATGCCACCCAACAGCCCATGGCTAACCTTGCAGTTCGGATTGAGCACGCTGCGCTCGATCGGTTCGACCGCGCTCTCCAGGGTGTGCTGGCCGCAATAGATTTCCCGGAATCCGGTGCCGATGAGCTGCTTTGCCGGATCGGCAGCCCTTGAATTGAA
>JASHYD010000258.1 GCA_030043175.1 Xanthobacteraceae bacterium
GGTTTCTTCTCCAAGCTCACTCGCTCGGTGCTGCGTCACATCCGCGTCGAAACTAAAGAGGAACTCAAGGATCGTCTCATGGCCGCCATGGAATACTTCAATCAGGAACCGGTCGTTCACACTTGGTCCTATGGGCTCGACCGCGTGATATGATTCGACCCATGAAATCGATGTACTAGGCGGTCGAGGTGCGCATCACGACCACGCTCCCCCTCGGAGCGGCCAAGGAGTGTAGCGGCTGCGGCGCGGTATTCGCGGGCTAGCGCAATCTGGAATTTCTCCATCGAGACGGGAGATAGATGCAAGCCTCTGTCCGCAATGAAGCGCTCAGCGTCTGCCATGACATCGTCAGGCAGAAGCTCATCACCAGCGAGCGCAGCTTCCGCATCGGCGATAGCGTCCTCCCACCCAACAGCATCTCCCGGTTCAGCCTCACGAGCAGCGACAAACTGGCGATACCAATCCCCAGCGAGGGCATCAGCTTGTTGCATCGTCAGCGCAGGAGCGTTGGTGACAGCTGGTACAGCGAGGGCAGCGATGCGGCGCTCGACCAGAGCCAGCCAGTCCGCGTGTTGGGTCTTGGCCACGCTTGGAGACGTGCCAGCCGGCAACGAGAAAATCACCTCCCAGCCTTGGCCGTAGAGGCGCTGATAGGCGGCACGGACAGCCGCGGGGAGAGCCTTGCGTGCCTTGAACGCGCCTGACTTAATGCGCTTGAGATTCGACAACCGGAACATCCTCTGTATGCCTTTCTGTATTGGCATTGTCGAGGAAGTGCCGGTAAAGTCGGTAGAAGGTCGCAGACACGACCCATAGGGATGTCTTCGGCCTGGACAGGCATTATCTCAGCCGGCAACCCGACGCGAGCGACGTGGTGATGAAATGACCCGCAGAGGTGACCGATGAGCGCACCCCCATCTCCGAGTGACGACGATATGCCGATTGAAATCGATTTTTGCGTCGGCGTCCGGGACAAATTCTATCGGGCAGACGCCAGGGTCAGTTTGCCCGTCGAATGGCATCCATGACGACCCTCCTGGTCACCCATCCGGCCTGCCTCGACCATCTTAATCCGGCCGGTCATCCGGAACGGCCGGACCGGTTGCGCGCCATCGAGCAGTCCCTGGCGGAGGAGAGGTTCCAGGCGCTCGTGCGCAGGCAGGCGCCGGCCGCGACGCTCGACCTGATCACGCTCTGTCATCCGGCTGATTATGTGGAGCAGATTCGCGAGGCCGTCCCGGCCCAAGGACTGGTCCGGCTCGACGCCGACACCTCGATGTCGCCCGGCAGCTACGAGGCGGTGTTGCGTGCGGTCGGCGGCGCCGCAATGGCGACGGACGAGGTGATGGCCGGCAGGGTCAACAATGCGTTTTGCGCCATGCGCCCGCCCGGCCACCATGCCGAGACGGCGCGGCCGATGGGCTTCTGCATCTTCAACACCGCGGCAATCATCGCGCGTCATGCCCAAAAAAAGCACGGCGCCGAGCGCGTCGCCGTAGTGGATTTTGACGTTCACCACGGCAACGGCACCCAGGAAATCTTCTGGTCCGATCCGACCGTGATGTATTGCTCGACCCACGAAATGCCGCTTTATCCCGGCACCGGCGCGCGATCCGAACGCGGTCTCTACGATAATATCGTCAACGCGCCGCTGCGGGCCGGCGACGGCGGCGATGAGTTCCGCGCGGCGCTCGAAGCCGCAATTCTGCCGCGCGCTCTAACGTTCAAGCCGGATTTTGTGGTGATCTCGGCCGGTTTCGACGCCCACATGCGCGATCCACTTGCCAATCTTAATCTGCAGGAGCCGGATTTCGCCTGGGCAACCAAAAAGCTCATGGAGATCGCCGACGCGAGCGCCCAGGGGCGCATCGTCTCTGTGCTGGAAGGCGGCTACGACCTCAAGGGTCTCGGCGGCTCAGCGGCGGCGCATGTCGCTGCTTTGATGGGAGGCTAACCCATCCCCGCCCTGAAGGTGGGGCTTTTGCCCCTAGCCTCCAGGCGGTGGTTTACCGGTAAGCCATCGCCCAAACGGTACTGGCGACGTTGAGGACAGGTTTAGGACCGACATGCGAATGCTAAAGTTTGGACCTCTCGAAGGCGAAGCAGCAGACAAACCGGGGGAGAGGTATGAAACTGGCTTCGCTCAAACGCCGGTACTCCCCTTTGCCGAGGCGAGATGCACCACATCGCAAGATGTGCGTGCGCGTGGCCCCTTACGGGGCGCGCCCGAGGAGTGGCCTTAACAAGCCACTCCTGCCCGGCACCTTGAGGGCGGTGGTATCCAGCGACGTTTTCGATGAAAGGAACGCTGAAATCCTATGTCCGAAACCAGTACGTCGCAAAATAAATTGTTCGAGAACAACTTGCCGGAGAACGGCGCGTCCGAACGACCCCACGCCGATGTCGATCGGCTAAGCTTCGAGCGGGCGATCGAGGAGCTGGAGACCATCGTCAAGCGCCTCGAAGAGGGTAAGGTGCCGTTGGAGGAGTCGGTCGCGATCTACGAACGCGGCGAGATTCTCAAACGGCGCTGCGAGTATCTGTTGCGGCAGGCTGAAGCGCGGGTCGAAAAGATCGCCCTTGATGCATCCGGCAAGCCGAGAGGAACCGAGCCGCTGGACGTAAAGTAGACATAGGCCAGGCGGCAAACTGGACGTAAAGTAGACGATAGGCCACGCGGCAAATCGGGAGGACGCGATGAAAAATCTATCCGTAACGAGCTTCTTCACCTGCCTGTTCGGCGTGTCTGTCCTCAGCCTCGGTACCGGCGCGAGCCTTGCCCAGGGGACACCCCCGCCCGATCACCCGGCAGTTACCGTCAACGGGAAGACCTACACGCCACGTTCGATCCTGGCGCGCAATATGGGCACGGAGGCTGACCGCATAACGGCGTTTCCGCCTTACCGCATCATCGGCAACATCTACTATGTCGGAACCAATACTCTGAGTTCCTTCCTCATCGCAACGCCGCAGGGGAATATCCTCATCGACAGCACTTATGAGCGCAACGTGGCGACGATCGCAAAGTCAGTCGGCGACCTCGGTTTCAAATTCTCGGACGTGAAGATTCTGCTCGGGAACCATGCCCATGGCGATCACCAGGAGGGTGATGCCCTCGTCAAGCAGATGACCGGCGCGCAGGTGATGGCGATGGCCGAGGATGTGCCATTGCTGCAGGCCATGAAACCCGGCGGCAAGGAGCACCCGATCGACCGGGTCCTGCATGATGGCGATGCGGTGACGCTGGGCGGCGTCACGCTCATCGCCCACCTGACGTCGGGCCACACGCCCGGCTGCACGACCTTTACCACCACCGCGCAGGATGGCGGGAAGACCTACAACGTGATGTTCGGATGCAGCCTGCGCCCACCCGCCGTGGTGACGCCCGCGCTTGCGGATCAGTTTAACCGAGCGTTCAAGACCGTGCGGGCGCTGCCCTGCGACGTGCAGCTTGGCGATCACGGCGCTCAATACAACATGCAAGAGAAATACGCGAAGATGAAGGAAGGCGGCCCGAACCCCTTCATCGACCCTGCGACCTGTACCCTGGAAGCAGACGTCCAGGAGGCCATGCTCAACGCAATCCTCGCCGAACAGCAGCAAGCTGGCCGGCCGTAGTCGCGCTTGAGCCAATCTGACGGCATCGACGTCAGAATCTGCCAAGGCAATTGAGGGCAACCGTTGTGGCACGGCGGTCGCCCGGTCCGAGCGCCAGCTCGCGATTGCAGATCTGGCATCGGTCAGGGGCATCCGAATCGGCCGGGCTCCTTGCGGGTGTGCGGGGCGCTGTCCGGCAATTGTCATTCCTCCTCCAACACAATCCCGCGGACCACCGCGGATTGCCCGAATCTTTCCCGCAGGCGATCCACGGCACGCTCGGCGGCGGCGGTGCGCTTGCCGCGATGGTCCACGAGATCGGCCGGATCGGCGCCTTGCGCGGGAGCAAGCGCGCTGATGCCGATGCCAATCAGGCGAAATCGTGTGGACCCGGCTTCGCGCGCGAGCAGCTCGCGGCCGGCGTCGAATATCTTTGCCGCGAGTTGCGTTGGCGCGCCGAGCGATCGCGCGCGGGTGCGCAGGCGGAAATCGGCAGTCTTGAGCTTGAGGGTCACGGTGGCTCCGGCAAGCTTGTTGGCCTTAAGCCGCCCGGAAACTTTCTCGCACAGCGCCCAAAGCCTGCGCTCAAGGGTGCGAAAATCGGCGATATCCTTGGCGAAGGTCGTCTCGGCAGACACGCTTTTGGTTTCGCGATCCGCCTCGACCGCGCGGGTGTCGATACCGCGGGAGAGACGCGCGAGCCGCAGGCCTTCAGTGCCGAAGCGGCGCATCAGCTCGGTCTCGTTAGCACGCTGCAGGTCCGCAATGGAGCGAAAGCCGGCGCGGTCAAGCTCCGCCCCCATGGCCTTGCCGACGCCCCAGATGAAAGTGGCAGGCTGCGGCGCCAGGAATGACGGCGCCTCGCTCAAGGCGAGCGCTGAAAATCCGCGTGGCTTGTCGAGATCCGATGCGATCTTGGCGAGGAACTTGTTCTGCGACAGTCCGATCGAGACCGTAATGCCGAGTTCGTTCTCGACGCGTTTGGCGAACCGGGCCAACGTCTTGGCGGGCATCATGCCATGCAGGCGCTCGGTGCCGGTCAAGTCAAGGAAGGCTTCGTCGATCGACAGCGGCTCGACCTGCGGGGTGAGATCTCCCATCATGGCACGCACCTCACGCCCGACCCGCGCATATTTCACCATGTCGGGCCTAACCACATGGGCGTGCGGACACAGACGACGCGCCTTGAACATCGGCATCGCTGATTTTACGCCGAAGGTGCGGGCAATATAGCAGGCGGTCATGACCACGCCGCGATGGCCGCCACCGACCAGCACCGGCTTGTCGGCGAGCGAAGGGTCGTCGCGCTTTTCGATGGTCGCATAGAAAGCATCGCAATCTACGTGGGCGATCGCCATCTCGGCGAGTTCGCCGTGGCCGGCGACACGCGGCGAGCCGCAAACCGCGCAGCGCGCAGTGCGGTCCGGCACATCGGCAAGGCAGTCACGGCAGAAGCTCGCCATAGCGCTCGCCCCGGGAATCGAGCGCGAATAATAGCCGAACCAAAGCCCGTCGGGC
>JASHYD010000259.1 GCA_030043175.1 Xanthobacteraceae bacterium
TGCAGCGCGAGCGCCTCAGGGGAGCCGTGCGCGAACGCATCGCCGAGCTTACCCCGATGCAACGCGAGCATCTTAGGGGGATCGTGCGCGAGCGCTTCGCCGAACTCACGCCAATGCAACGCGAGCGCGTCAGGGAGTTCGTGGGCGAACGCATCGCCGAGCTTACCCCGATGCAGCGCGAGCGCCTCAGGGGAGCCGTGCGCGAACGCATCGCCGAGCTTACCCCGATGCAACGCGAGCATCTTAGGGGGATCGTGCGCGAGCGCTTCGCCGAACTCACGCCAATGCAACGCGAGCGTGTCAGGGAGTTCGTGCGCGAACGCATCGCCGAGCTTACCCCGATGCAGCGCGAGCGCCTCAGGGGAGCCGTGCGCGAACGCTTCGGCGAGCCCACCCCGATGCAACGCGAGCATCTTAGGGGGATCGTGCGCGAGCGCTTCGCCGAACTCACGCCGATGCAACGCGAGCGTGTCAGGGAGTTCGTGCGCGAACGCATTGCCGAGCTTACCCCGATGCAACGAGAGCGACTCGGTGGGATCGTGCGCAAACGCTTCGCCGACCTCACGCCGATGCAACGCGAGCGTGTCAAGGAGTTCGTGCGCGAACGCATCGAGTAGCTCACTCCGCTCCAACGCGAGCGTCTCCATCGTCACGGCCCCTACGGCCGTCGCTGAGCGGGAAATCGCCACGGGCGGCTTGACGACGTTGGCCGCTAACTGGCTCTCCGGACTGCACCGGAGAGCCTATTCGAATCCTGACCGCATTTGGTCATCTTGGTGCGGCACGACGCGCTGCCACCGACAGCGGCTCTGCGTTAAACAGCGGAAGGACCGGCCGGTGTGTCGAGGCATGGCGCGACGTATGCGGAGCCTCATGAAGACCATTGACGCGCTCTGAACCGCGTTCCGAAGCACCGGCCAAGTCCCTCCCGGCGGCTGTTATCGACGCCTTGACAGGCGAGGAACCGTAGGACCTCTCGGCCCCTCCGTTGGGCCATCTTGAAAAGAAAACGCTATGTCCGCCGATAGCCCGGCTTCAATCTATGAGACGCAACTCGTTCCGACGATATTTGAGCCATTAACACGGATTCTAATCGAGCACGCGCGGCCGGAGCCGGGCGAGCATGTCCTCGACGCAGCCTGCGGCACGGGCATTGTTGCGCGATTGGTCGCGCCGATGGTTGGTCCATCCGGAAGGACGGTGGGGCTCGATTACGATCCGATCATGATCGAAATGGCCAGGAGCCTCGCGCCTGAAATCGAGTGGCGACAGGGGGATCTGCAAAACCTTCCCTTCGCAGATGGGTTCTATGACTTGGTGATATGTCAGCAGGGCCTACAGTACCTGCCCGACCGTGGCGCTGGACTACGGCAAATTTATCGGGTGTTGCGCCCGGGTGGACGCATGGTCCTCGCCACCTGGTCAGACCTAGCGAAATCGCCCGGTCACGTTTTGCTATTTCGAGCTTTGGAAGCGACCATAGGCCCCGATAGAGCGCGACCGGCGGCATGGTCGCTTGCAGACGAAGCTCAACTCCTGGAGCTTGTTTCGGAGGCGGGATTCGTCTCGGTAACGACCACGATCATATCGCTGAAAACGAGATACCCATCGGCGCGGGCGTTTGTCGAGATTCTTCTCAAAGGCAGCTCGAAAGTAACGCGCGAAGAGCTGGCGCAGATTCCGGCCGATCGAAAGGTAGCTTTTATCAATCAAGTCGCTGTACGTTTGCACGATTACGAAACGAGCAATGGGTTGACGTTGCCGATGGAAAGCCGCGTACTGGTCGGCAATAGACGATAATGCCTTATTGAAATTTCGACTCAAACTTTAAATTTTGCAGGTTTTTCGGACGCCGGCGTTGATGGTCTTAATCCACGCGGCGCTGCGATTAATGCGAGTGGCTGACAGCGCTCACGGCGCTGTGCTGCGATCCGCTTGCGATCGCGCGCACAGCGGCCGCGTCTGCCAGGAAGGGGTAAACACCGTAAAAGGCGATTTTCTTTACGCCAGAAGATTTCACGAAGACCCGGCCCTCATTGGGTGAGGGCCGGGTCTTGCCGACAACAGAACGTAGAATTCAGCATCATTCCCACGTCCCTGTTAGCTGAACGCTCATTAAGGTGCCGGGTCCCGAAATCGGGAAAGCACATACCTGAACCCAATCACAATCAACGAGTTTGATTCGCAAAGGCTGGGGTGCTCCGTAACTAAGGATAGAGAGCATCATGGTTGGTAAGATAGCAATTGGATTGGCCGCAATGACGATTGCGATGGGCGGCGCGACGTCAGCTACGTTGGCCCAAGGTCAGGGCGGCGGCCCCCAACAACCCCCCCAACAAGGCCTCCAACAAGGCCTCCAACAAGGCCCGCAAGGTCTGGCCGAGACCCGCGAGGGACGTGAGACCCGCGAGGGGCGCGGGACCCGCGAGGGACGTGAGACCCGCGAGGGGCGTGGGACCCGCGAGGGACGTGAGACCCGCGAGGGACGTGAGACCCGCGAGGGACGTGAGACCCGCGAGGGGCGCGGGACCCGCGAGGGACGTGAGACCCGCGAGGGGCGCGGCGGTGGAGTCACGATACATAACTACCACTTCGGCGCCCAGGAGCGGGGAACGCCCCGTGAGGGCCGTGAGACCCGCGAAGGGCGGGGCCGCGGCGGAGTCAACATACGCCTCGGCGGCGCAGGGGTGAGGCACGAATATGTCGGGCATCCCGGGTTCTACGTGCGGCGCCAACAATACACTTTCCGTCATCCAGTGCGATTGGCTCGCCAACCGGCTGCGCGCGGCCAAAAGGTGCGCATAAAGACCGGCGGTGCGTACGGCCAAAAGGTGAAGATAAAGATCGGCGGCGGAAGGGCCGGCGGCGAGCGGGGCCGCGGCGTTACGCTGCACGTCCGTTGAGGGCGAACGGAACAAGGCCCAAGCGAACTCTCCGGCACTTGGTGCCGGAGAGAAAGGCCAGCGGCGAAAAGGGCAGCGGCGTTACGCTGCATGTCCTTGGTGCCGGAGAGACGTAAAGCCGGAAATGAGAAAGAGCTTCAGGGTGCTGCAAGCCAGGCGCCTCGTCGAGCAAATTCCTCCAAAATCCGACGAGAACGCCCTAACTCACTGAGTGGGGCTTGCCTTTGTTTTCCGTGTTGCGGCCCTGTCGCGCCCCGGGCCTTTTTTTGGTGGCCCTCCATAGGCGCACCGTCGGCTCACGGCTACGCGCATTCTGCACACCAGGCGGGGCGGACCACGCCGTGGGCGCAGGCGCTCGCGGCAGATCGTAACCGCGGCATACGGCCTTCGGGTGCGCATGGAAGGAGCCGCGTGACTTCCGTAATTGGCCCGCCCCTGCCGACTTGCGCGGTGCACCAAAATCGTCAGCTGTTTGAGGTACTGCGGACGTGCCGGACGAGCGACCAGCACAGCCGTTGTTGTCGAGTGGCCCGGAGGACTTTCACCTCCGGGCTCTCCCAGAACCGTACGTGAACCTCTCGATTCATACGGCTCCCGTTGTTCGGCCGTTTCCATGGCATAGCTGCCAGTGAGCGAAGAGCTTCGGATTGTCACGAACCAACCGTGCAAACCAGTCTCTCGCCCCTTTGGTTTGATGACGCAATC
>JASHYD010000260.1 GCA_030043175.1 Xanthobacteraceae bacterium
AGCCCAAACTGTTCCGCGGTCTCGCGCCGCGATGCGCCCGCTGCGATAGCTTCAATCACCCGTTCACGCAGGTCCATCGAATACGGTCTCGGCATCGTTCCCCCAGCCAAAGCGAATCAATGCTGTAGACTCGCGCATTCTTAAGTCACTGGGAATCCCTCCGTTTGTCCGATTCTAAACGAGCGAAAGCCGCTCTAGCAGGCGAGGTTCGGCCTGTATCGATCCCGCTGATCCCGCATTCAAAATGCCTGCGAGGGCACAAGCGAGAATGATACGTGACATTGTTCCCTCCCTCATTTGAGCTTGTACGTCCCTGTCGAACGCCCGCAGCGTTGAACAATTCCTGGTTTGGCCAACCGAATGGGATAATTCTCAGCGGTCGCCGTCCTAGTCATTCCCTCGTATTTTCCGGTTCCCGCAATCACGGTGGTTTCACCAACGTGCGTGTCGTCTTGCCCCACGCCCTCAACACTTCCAACAATGAGACGCGTTGGAATTTTATCGCCGTCTTTATCGACCGTCTCACAAAAAGTCATTGCCGAGAATTTTCCATCAATGATTGAGTTCAACCCTACGCATCTAAGGCTCATTTGATCAAACATACCGCCAGGCGGATTGCTGGTGTTGGTTCCAATGATCTCATAGGTGGTCGCGATATGGGTCTTGGAAAACGTGATTTCGTTGGCTGTCACCGTATAGCAACTCGTAACGTCAGACTTGCCCTCCTTCGGCAGCTCAGTTGTTTTCGCTGGCACGCCCAAAATACCTGCGAGGGTGCACGCGAGATTAATGCGACGCATGACTTCCTCCCTATTGCCTGTCGTACACTACAACCACATGGTACGGCTGATTATTTGGGTCGATGCCTTCTTCCGTATTCGTTATGGTCTTGCCAGGTACAATTACCATCTGTCCAAGGTTTACTATCCTTCCACCTTTGTGACGCACCGAATTTATGGTGTTGCCAATCCGCACATAGGTGCTTGAATCAAAAAGCGCAGTACCTGTCGATGGGTGGGGCATTCCATCGTAAATGTGCCTGACTATGATTTTGAACGGTTGACCTTGGGCGTCCACACCTTCGATGGTGTTGGTGAAGGTTTGCCCTTCACCAGTGAAGGTATAGCCCTGACTTTTCGGAGCTGTGAGGCTGCCGGTCCACGTGGATTTCTCAATGTTTGCTTTCCACGTCCCGATCAGCGGATCGACGTTCGCCGTAGCGCCTGGATTGGCTTGCGCAAATAATTCGTCCGCAGCGTGTCGAAGCTGCCGCGACCGCTCCAAAAGCTCCTTCGCAGCTCGTCGAGGCTGCCAATTTTGGATGTCTCGATTAACCCCGACTGCTCGCGGGACAATGGCCGGCGATCGTGTTCCGTCGAACGCTTTCGCCGGCATAGCGAAAATGGCGGTGATGATAACAATGATGTAAAACATGATTTGCCTCCCTTACTTTACTCGTCGATACACCGTTTGACCGTTTGCACCACCAATCCTCAATTCTTCGCCGGAAACGCTCACGGTGGCTTTAACTTCCGCCCCTTCAACATTTGGGAAAAGAGCGCCCTCGATATGGATCGTGTACGTTTTATCCGCTTCATTAACTGACCAGGTTCCAAAATTGGCTGTCAATCCCCGCGCTAGTGCACCAAGTTCTTCTGCCGGCATTGCGTTGGCGCTCTCGCTGCCTTTGGGGCGACCACGTAAGGCGATTACCCATGCGTATCGACCGCTTGCGTCGTTGATAAGAATGCCGTTGGGGTCTGTGCCACAGGAAAGTTTAATGGCCGGATTATTGAGATTGCATGATACGACCGCCCAAGCTCCGACAACTTGTTCTCTAAGTGATTGGGCTTGCGCCGGCATGGGGGCTTGCACCAACTCCTGCGGGGGCGCTTTGATCGCCGGCAAGACATTGGCCGGCGCTCGTGTTCCGTCGAGCGCCTTCGCCGGTATCGCGAGAATTGCCGCGAGGGCGCAAGCGAGAATGATGCGGCGCATAATTTCCTCCCCTTAGTCAGCCGGGCTCGACGCAAACCCAACCACGTTGGAACGACACATTTGGTAAAATAAAGCAGCGCCGTTGATGGTAACGGCCTGAACGAACGGCGTGACTGTTGTCAGCGTGTGTGACTTGGCGTCATTCGACACCTTGCCGACCCATTGATTTCCGGTGAGTGTACCAATCTTAAGTCCCGTCGCATCGTACAAGATGAAAGTGCCGGGGAGTGTAGTCATTGTGAAAGTATCGTTCGAGTTAAATGCGTAGGTAAATTGAAACGAGAAAGCTCCGGGCGGTCCGACGTTTGCGGGCAGCGGTGGTGAGCCCAAATAGACCGCAATACCGCCTCCTTTGACAAAGCCAGTACCATCGGCGTTAAAATGCTCGATGCCCGTGTCGGCGTTTGAAGTAGCAAAGGTTTGGCTTAAAGCGGCGGCACCGTTAGGGGCCAATCCGGGTGGGGCGCTGAATCCACTCGGAGAAACCAAACCAGTATCGGAATAGGTCCAAACGTAATCTCCCTTGAGTTGCTGTGGATCGGCAAGCGCCGGGAACGTCAAACCGATCGCGACAACGACGCATAGACATAATTTCTTCATGCTTTGCTCCATACGGGCGCAATCGCGCGCTGCGGTGCAGCACGCGGCCATCAATATATTTTTAGGTTCAAATTGCCCGCCGCAGGCACCCGCGGCCGCCTTTTAATTCACGGGCTTTCGGCACGCCCGATGGCAGCTCAGATTAAAAATACCGCCAGCTCGAAGGCCTGACTATCGGCCATTTGGCCGAGGAGGGTCGAAAAATGTTATAATGATGATAATCGCAGGTATGTTAGCACCATAATTCGGACCTGAAAATTGTGTGGGGTGATCATGGCCGATGCAATTTCGCGTCAAGCCTTTTCGTACTTGATTGGGTCGATCTACGACTGCGCGCCTGATCCCTCCCGCTGGGACCAGGTACTTGCCGAGGTCAAGGACGCCCTCGACTGTCACATGTTGACTCTGACCTTGAGTGATCTTCGGCACGATCGCCTTCTTCTTCATAAGGCTGCTGGCGTAGCGCCGTATCAAATGGAGCAATTCTCAAAACACGTCGCTGAGATCGACGCCATACTAGGCGGGGCGCTCAAGTCCGGGCACTCGTTGGACGAGCCATACGTGGTCTCGCGCCACATTGCCGCCACGTATTTCGAAACGTCTCCGCATTTTCACCAGTGGGCAAAACCGCTCGGGATGGTGGACTGGATGGTGTTCTTCTTGAAGAGCACGCCATTGTTTTTGTCCTGCTTTAGCGGCGGCCGGCACGAACGCCAGGGCATCATCACGGAGCGCGAGATCGAGCTTGGCAAGCTGTTGCTGCCGCATCTGCGGCGGGCGGTGATGATCAGCAACGTC
>JASHYD010000261.1 GCA_030043175.1 Xanthobacteraceae bacterium
CCATCCACGAGATAGAGAAGGTCGGCAAACCAGGGCCTCACTGACCGGATTGAACGTATATAGCTCGCGGTAGATACTGCGGGCATGGCCATATCAGGATTCAGCGTCTTCCGGCAGGCTTCATCTTCCCCGCCCAGCCGGTCCTCCGGTTAAAACCGCCGGCCGGCACCGATTGGGTTCACGAAATCAAACATGACGGCTACCGGATGATCGTCCATCGGGTCGGCCCAACAGTGCGGCTTTATAGCCGCAACGCATGTGACTGGACTGTGCGACTGGCGTCGATCGCGGCCGCCGCCGAGATGATCAAGGCCAAGAGCTTCACGATCGACGGCGAGGCGGTTGTGATTGGGCCTGACGGCTTGTCTCGGTTCGAGGAGTTGTCCCGCCGAGAGGCCGCTCGAACCGCAATCCTCTACGCCTTCGACTTTATCACCGAAATTGGTCGATCATGTTCGCGGGGATGTGGCCTGCGCTCTTCCGGTCAAACTGGTGTGCGGACGCGAACTCCGGACAGCTCTTCACGAGATCAGGAGATCTGAACTCAGGCCGTCGATCGGCGCCGGCCAGCGAAGCCTTCAGGCGCGCGTGCAGAAGTCCGGTGGACTCAATCACGGCCACGCCGACAGTGCGGCCATCAGTATGGCGATAGGTCAACCAGAAGAGATTGGGCGGCTCCGGTCTTTTGGCCATTCTGGAGTATCGACCGCGCGCTACATACCTCAACCGGAGGCTGCTAGGCCGCCGGCGGCCGATAACCCGGTTTGCCACTTGCCGAAAAAGCCCTTTAGCGTCAATGAGTGCCGATAGGTAGGGTTGCCAGCCTAAGTCCTTGCCGGGGCGCTATAACCTGAGAACATGATGGGCTACGGCGAGGAAGAAGAGGCCGAGTCAGGAAGTCTCGAAAGCCACGAGCCATGAACCGCTTCGCGGCACTGCTCGACCGCCTCGCCTACGAGGGAGGCCGCAACAACAAGCTGCGGCTGCTCACTGACTATTTCCGCACCACGGCCGATCCGGACCGCGGCTACGCGCTCGCCGCCATCACGGGTGCGTTGTCGTTTCGCCACGCCAAGCCCGGTCTCATTCGCGCCTTGATTGCGGAGCGCACGGACCCCACCCTGTTCGCACTGTCCTACGACTATGTGGGGGACCTCTCCGAAACGGTTGCGCTGATGTGGCCCGTCAGCGAGCGCGATCGCCCGCCCCCCCGCTTGCACGGCAGGGCGAGTGAGGGGGCACGCCTTTCGGTACCGATTCCCGGCGAGGACCCCTTGCCGGCCCGTCCCCCGCTTGCGGTGGAGGGGCAAGAGGAACCGGCGGTCGCAAGCCCCGGCCCAACGCTGGCGGAAGTCGTGACCACGCTTGCGGCGCTCGGCAAAACCGATCTCCCGGCGCAGCTGTCGGAATGGCTCGATGGCCTTAATGAGGTGGGGAGATGGGCTCTGCTGAAGCTCGTCACCGGCGCGTTGCGCGTCGGCGTGTCGACGCGGCTCGCCAAGACTGCGGTGGCGGCGCTTGGCGACCACGACGTCGATGAAATCGAAATCATCTGGCCCGGCCTGAAGCCGCCCTATGGCGATCTTTTCGCCTGGCTCGAGGGGCGCGCCGGGAAGCCTGAAAGCGGCGATCTGGCACCGTTCCGCCCGCCCATGCTGTCGCACGCGATCGAGGAGGCAGATTTCGCTGCGCTCGAGTCGGCCGAGTACCTTGCAGAATGGAAATGGGATGGCATCAGGGTGCAGGCGACGGCGCAGCGGCGTCCCGACGGCCAGGTCATCAAACGGCTGTTTTCGCGCACCGGCGAGGATATCTCGCCGGGCTTTCCGGATCTGGTGCAATCGTTTGCGTTCGAAGGCGCGCTGGACGGCGAGCTCTTGATCATGCGCGACGGCCGCGTGCAACCGTTCAACGTTCTCCAGCAGCGGCTTAATCGCAAGACCGTGACGCCGAAGCTCATGGCGGAATTCCCGGCTCATCTGCGCGCCTACGATGTTCTGGTAGACGGCACGGTGGATGTCCGCGGAGAAACCTTCGCGGCGCGGCGCGCCCGGCTCGAAGCTCTCGTCGTGAGGCTCGACCCTGCGTGCCTCGACCTGTCGCCGCTGGTGCCTTTCACTACCTGGGAGGAGCTGGCGGCGGCCCGGACCGATCCCGCGGCGGTAGGGGCCGGGGCAGATGCGCAAGCCATCGAAGGCGTGATGATCAAGCGGCGCGATGCGCCCTATCTGCCGGGCCGGCCGAAGGGGCTGTGGTGGAAGTGGAAGCGGGATCCCTTCGTGATCGACGCGGTGCTGATGTATGCGCAACGCGGCCACGGCAAGCGCTCGTCGTTTTATTCGGACTACACTTTCGGAGTGTGGACCACTGGGCCGGGCGGCGAGGAACTGGTCCCGGTCGGCAAGGCCTATTTCGGTTTTACCGATGCGGAGCTTGGCGAGATTGACAAGTTCGTGCGTCACAACACCGTCAATCGCTTCGGTCCGGTGAGGGAAGTGGCGCACGCTCCCGACCGCGGTTTGGTATTCGAAGTGGCGTTCGAGGGCCTGCAGCGCTCGACGCGGCACCGATCCGGCATCGCCATGCGCTTTCCGCGCATCAGCCGGCTGCGCCGCGACAAGCACCCGCGCGACGCCGACCGCATCGAGACCCTGGAGGCTCTGCTCGATCGCGGGAGGGAAGGCTTGCCCTCCCTTCGCCGCAAACGCAAGCCGGGGAACACGCTCGCAAAATTGCCGCGGGATGTACTAAAGTGATCGCCCGCAGGCGCTCAGGGCGCCCGCGCTCTGTCTCGCCACGCCGGGCCGTTGCTTGTGTTTTGCGGCGGGCACTATCTCGGCAAACGACTAAGTGAAGATGATGCGATCGAAATGGACCAATAGGATCGGTACGACGTACGAGAAAGAAGCACCCATGCCGGATGGTCTGGTCAGCCGCTTGCTTGGCGGTCCGCCGCTCGCGGTATTGGTACGGCTCGTGCTGTTGTCGATCGTTGTCGGGTTCATCCTCGCGGCCGCCGGGCTCGATCCGTTGAACATTCTTCACAGCATCGAAAAGTTGGTCCGGCAGGTCTGGGATATGGGATTCGACGCATTCCGCTGGGTGTGGCGGTACTTCCTGCTCGGCGCCGTTTTGGTTTTGCCGATCTGGTTGCTGGTGCGGCTCGCTCGCGGAGCGACAGGAAGGGGCTGGCGCTAGGTCCCCCTTTTCGGAGCCGCCTCGAGGGTTGCTCATCGTGGCCGCCGCACGCCGGACCTGGGCTTGATGCGGGCCGAGGCAGACTCAACCCAGCCGCGTTGCCGCACCAGATGATCCGTACGTCCGGAAACAATACACTGGACGGCGTCGCACGCAGGTTATAATTCCTATCCGGGAGGACGCTTCACCTAGACCGGGTGGGTCTGTCGGTTACCTTGCGGGAGCCCGACCATGTTGACGCACGCGCAAATCTGGATGGCCATCGACCGGCTGGCCGCGCGAGCGAAGCTGTCCGCATCGGGACTTGCCAAACGGGCGGGTCTCGATCCCACTACCTTCAACAAATCCAAGCGCATTACGCCCGATGGCCGCGAGCGCTGGCCTTCGACCGAATCGGTCGCAAAGTCCCTCGCTGCCACCGGCGCGACGCTGGACCAATTTGTCGCCTTGATCTCGGATGAAGCGCGACCACCCGGCAAGACGCTGCCGGTCATCAGTTTCGCCGAGGTCGGCGTCAGCGGCCGTTTCGACGACCAAGGACTTCCGTCCGACCAAGGGTGGGACAGGTTGCCGTTTCCTGCCGTCGAGGACATCCATGCCTATGCGCTGGAGGTCGCCGGCGATTCGCTTCTTCCGATGTATCGGGACGGGGCCCACATCATCGTGTCGCCGACGGCGCCGATCCGGCGTGGCGATCGGGTGGTTGTCAAGAGAAGGAGCAGTGAAGTGATGCTGCGGGAACTCAAGCGCAAGAATGCCAAGACGCTGGAGCTAAAATCGCTCTGTCCGGAACAAGTTGAAGAGGTGCTGGCGGTCGAAGATGTGCTGTGGGTCGCCCGCATTGTATGGGCGAGCCAGTAAACGGCATTCCTCGAACTTGATCCCATCGTGCGCAGGACCATTGTCATCACGCCGACCGCGCCAATGCGCCATCGATCATGTCGATCGTGTTGTGGAGCCCGTAGATCGCCACGAACGAGCCGAAGCGCGGGCCCTTCTCCTGGCCCAGCAGCACCTGGTAGAGCATGTTGAACCATTCCAGCGACACCCCGGGCTTGCCGTCTTTGGTCGGCTTTCCAGACGTGTCGAGAAACGGTGGCCGGCGGCCGATCTCATAGACCACCTCCTGGATGTTTGCTGCGGTGCTGTCAGGCGGCAGTTGGGACAGCGCCTCGCGCAAGTCCATGAGCGCCGCTCGCTCGGTCTCGTCGGGAACCCGGAAGTCTTTGGCTGGCAGCACGAAGTCGCGGAAATAATGAATGGCGTGCTCGACATGTGCGCTGAGCCGGGGATGGCTTTGCGGCGTCACGCCCGGCAAGTAACGGCCGATGAAGCCCCACAGCGTACCGGCATTCTCGGCGTTCGAGGCCGAGACGAGATTAAGAAGCATAGTAAAAGAGACCGGTATCTCCGGACGGGGCGGATGGCCGGTATGGATGTGCCACACCGGATTGGTGAGGCGCTGATTGGCGTCCTGGCGCTGATAGCCTTCCAGGAACTGCTGATACTCGTCGACGTGGCGCGGAATGATATCGAAATGAAGACGCTTCGCGGCCTTCGGCTCGCGATACATGAATAGCGTCAGGCTTTCCGGGCTCGCATAACGC
>JASHYD010000262.1 GCA_030043175.1 Xanthobacteraceae bacterium
CAAAATTTTTTGTGACCAGCCGCGCGGCGATTAGACAGAAAGCGGCCGATCTCATCCTTGTTTAGGTCCGCTCCCCCCAATCTGCGGTCCAGCAACCATCGGCTCAACAGCCGCAGAAACCGCATCCCGCGCCAACTCTCCAAGCACAGATTTTCGCTGTCCCGCATTGAGACGGAAGAGGCTTGTTGTGTTCAGTCAAGAGCGTATCGGAGGCTATGGCGATACGCGGTCCATCGATTCGGGCAACGACAAGGGGCATATCTGAAAGACTACCTCAATAGCTGCGCCACCGAGAAATAAGGCTCAGACTGCAAGTTTAGAGCCGATAACTTTGCCTTCAAAAGACGCCGTAAATCCAACGGCAAAGAAAGCACCGTGCGCAGGTCATAGCCCTCCATGAGTACGATGCTCTTATCTTGATTTTGCTTCATGGCTGGTACGACGTTTTCCGACCAACCATTGATCGACAGGAACAAGCCCATCGTCTGTTTACCTGAACGCCCGATCTGGCCCGAAAGACCATCAAGCTCCCGAATGTTTGCTAGCTTGGCGCGCCAGCGGCATTCGACAAGATAGTGCCAGCCCTCGAACTCGAATGCGGAATCGATTTGTTCCGCACCGTCGTTGCGGACGAACGCTTTGACGATTGTGATCCCGTGCAGATCGAACAGGCGATTCAACATATCCTGCAAAAGGTACCCGCGGTGCTGCGGATCGCTGTCTTCGCGCGACGCCTCGTCGAACTGACCCAAAAGTAACGCACTCTGCTGCTTAAGCACCGTCTCCTTGTCTTTCCGCTGGCGCTCCGCACGCTCCTGCGTTGCCCGTTCATGCTCCGCTTTCTCCCTTTCGTCGGCAGCAGCAAGGATACCAACCAGTTCACGTGCTTTCTGTACGACAGCGCGCGCCTCGTATTCATTGTCCGCAAGGTGAAACGAATTCCAGTCTGCGGCCAACTCTACCAACCGGCGTATCACTGCACCGTCCTTACCATGATGTTCCAACTCCTCAAGGATCGTTGCGCCGCTTTGTCTCTTCGTAAGCGCTGCGCCGGTCGCCGCATCGTGGCCCTTTACAAAGGTACGGATGAGGTCTTCCGGTACACCGGCTGGACGCAGTAGCTGATCGGCAGCGATCTTTTTGACATGCGCTAGCTTCGCCATCACTTCTAAGGCGAGGCGGCGTGCATCGGAATCAAGTGGACGGTACGCGGCTGTATTGCTCATTGCGGCTGATGAAAGAGGTTAGAGGTACTTCTTCATTAACTTGGACGCCGTTATGCAAATATATCATGCGGGACTCAGACGGCCGTCACGCGTCATCCACCCTGCCTCCAAATCTAATATGCTATCGGTTAGGTCTTCTCTGATCGCTTCGACCTCCTCCGAGGTAACGTTTACGCTCGGCAGCGGCGATCCAAATCTTGAATAGGGACGATATTCGCCACGCTCATACTTTGCCGAAATTATACTAACGAATACATTCAAATTTCGATCGACTACCAGATTGGCCTGCTTACCCGTCAAACGTTCGCGCCGGAGAGCATCTTCCAGATGAATTTTTGGGATGAATGCCAGAACCATTTGCTTGTCATGCCAGCAATTCAGGACGACAACGTCGGTGTCAGGCTGCGCGTGGATGACGGAAAAGTTCTTCAGCAACACGGCGGTCTCCTTGGCCAAGGTTTTAGCGAGCCCTAGGATTGCCCCGTCGTCGTTTGCTTCGATGGCACGTCTAATCTGTTGCACGATCGGCGCGACTCTCTCCCATTTGGCCGCCGATTGCTGTTGCCGGGCACGCGCAGCTTGGGCCCGTTCGGTACTGGTCAGCGCAGCTTCATCCCCGCTGGCTGGCCGGCCAACGCCACGGCCGGAGCCAAGCTCTTTCCAGCTCTCGTAGGCGCGGTCATAAGCGGCTTCGGTTTGCCGGTTTGGATCTTCTTTCCAGCGCCGCCAGGCTTGATCGACCGCCTCAGTCGCCTGTTCGAGGATCGTATGGACGTTCATACGATGTTCCAAATTTTGCTGCCAGCCTAATACATAATGCTGGCAGCAATATTGTCAATAGATAGATTTGCGGAGATTATGGGCTTTTTTCACCGCATGTAATGCGTCGATTGCACTTGCGTTTGCGGTGAATGTCGGCCATATTCACCGCAGGAGATGCGGAGAATGAGTTCTTACATCCATGAGCTGAAAGACTGGCCTCGCTTCCGCTGGAACGAGAAGGACTTGGCCAAACCGCTCGCTGCCGTGCGCCACAAGCAAGGGCGGCTAATTGGGCGGATGGAGAGCCTCGGATTCAATTTGCGCGCCGAAGCCAACCTTCAGACCATCACTGAAGAGGTGGTCAAGTCGAGCGAAATTGAGGGGGAGGTGCTCGATCGAGATCAGGTGCGCTCCTCGATCGCTCGGCGTCTCGGCATTGATATAGGGGCTCTTACTCCCGCCGATCGTCACGTGGAAGGCGTTGTCGAAATGATCCTCGACGCCACCGAAAACTATGCCGACGCACTGACTGACGAGCGGCTATTCGGCTGGCACGCTGCCTTGTTTCCCACTGGACGAAGCGGAATGCATAAAATCACCGTTGGCACGTGGCGCAAAGATCAATCCGGTCCCATGCAGGTCGTCTCGGGTGCCATCGGCCGCGAACACGTGCACTTTCAAGCCCCGGTTGCCGAACGTCTCGAGAAGGAGATGCAAACCTTTTTGACGTGGTTCAATGGCGATAATGTTGCCGTCGATCCAGTGATTAAAGCCGCGATCGCGCATCTTTGGTTCGTCACCATACATCCGTTCGATGATGGCAACGGTCGTATCGCTCGAGCTATCGCCGATCAGGCGCTGGCACGTTCCGAAAATTGCGCACAACGCTTCTATAGCATGTCCGCTCAAATTCGTAAGGAGCGCAACGCCTACTACGACATCCTCGAAACGACACAGAAAGGCGACCTCGACATTATGTCCTGGCTCGAATGGTTTCTTAGCTGTCTTGATCGTGCGTTCGATGGCGCGGAAACGATTTTGGCAGCCGTGCTCCAGAAGGCGCGCTTTTGGGAGCAATACGCTGGTGAAGCTTTTAATGATCGGCAAAGGCTAGTCATCAATCGGTTGCTCGACGGTTTCGAAGGCAAGCTCACGTCTTCTAAGTGGGCGAAACTTGTCAAATCCTCCCAAGATACTGCCCTCCGCGACATCGACGATCTCGTTCAGCGTCGTATCTTGATTAAGGATGCCGCCGGTGGCCGCAGCACCAGCTACTCGCTCGCGACGAGCGAGAATGGAGCAGGTACAAATTGATGGATGTTGTCCAATGCAACCTTCACTGAACTACTAGCCACGGCTACTCACAGGCGGGGTATAGGCCGGGCCAATTACACGTAGCGCGATGCCATGTGAAGTGCGCTATACAAGATTGCGCGATTCCGCGAAAATAGGCGGAAAAGGACTCCGTGTAACGGCGCTCGTCGTCAACGTTTGGTAGCTTTGGTGGACAAGGACGGTCTCGAACAGGAAATCACACGCATCCGGGGCCGCCTGGCTGACTTGGATGCCGAGCGGACCGCGCTTGAGACTGTGCTTGCGGCGCGTGAGAGCGAGCTGACGGCGATCCACCTTTCAGCCAAGCTTTCGTCGTTTGTAATAGATGCGCCGGTCACCAACAAGTCAGCGGTGGCCACTAAGGTAGCGTTGTTTCGCAGTCTGTTTGCCGGACGTCCGGACGTCTTTCCGGTACGATGGGAAAACCACAAATCGGCCCGTTCAGGATATTCCCCAGCCTGTTTTAACGAGTGAGCAAAGGGCATTTGCAACAAGCCGAAGGTCAAATGCGGGGAATGCCCCCATCAGGCGTTCATTCCGCCTTCGGACGACATAATTGAGAAACATCTGCGCGGCGGGGATACACGCACTGGCGACTTTGTCGCCGGTGTGTATCCGTTACTTCAAGACGAAACCTGCTGGTTCCTTGCGGCTGATTTTGACAAAGACAATTGGGCAGATGACGCCAGGACTTTGCTGGCTGCATGCCACGGGAAGGGCATCGCCGCGGCTCTTGAGCGGTCACGATCAGGCAATGGCGCCCACATATGGATATTCTTCGCCGAGCCTGTTCCGGCAAGAATCGCTCGCCAACTGGGGGCGGCACTGATTACCGAAGCGATGGAAAATCGCCCAGAGATTGGCTTCACGTCCTATGATCGCTTCTTTCCGAACCAGGATACGATGCCGCTTGGCGGTTTTGGTAATTTGATCGCGCTTCCCTTGCAAAGAAAGGCTCGCCAAGACGGCAACAGCGTATTCGTCGATGAGAATCTTCGGCCATATGACGATCAATGGGCTTTCCTATCCTCGCTCCCCAGGCTTCAGGCCGACAGGGTTTTCAGCATCGCCGGAGAGGCAGAGCGTTCGGGTAGGATTCTTGGCGTCAGGATGCCGGTGGATGACGAGCATGCCGACGAGCCATGGAGGATGTCTCCATCCCGTCGCACACAGGCTCCCTTGATCCAGGCTCCGCTTCCAAAAATCATCAAAGTTGTGGTGGCTGATCAAGTGTATGTCGATAGAGCGGAACTCCCACCAGCCTTGATTGCGCAGTTCATTCGGATTGCGGCTTTCCAGAATCCGGAATTCTATCGCGCGCAGGCCATGCGCTTGCCAACATTTGGGAAGCCACGGATTATCTCGTGCGCCGAGCTTCATCCGCGGCATATAGGATTACCCCGCGGCTGTCTCGACGAAGCCATTGAAATAATCAGAAGCCGCGGTGCTGATGTGGTGTTGGACGACCATCGCGAGACAGGCAAGCGGCTGCCGGCAGACCTGTCTTTCCGTGGAACATTGCAGCGCGCTCAACAAAAGGCGTTCAACGCTCTTGTCACCCATGATCATGGCGTTCTCGCCGCCGCGACCGCTTTTGGTAAGACAGTGGTTGCAGCAGCGCTCATTGCGCATCGAGCGCGAAATACGCTCATTCTGGTTCATCGCCGCGAATTGCTCAATCAATGGGTGGAACGCTTGCGATCGTTTCTGAACATTGATCCCAAGTGGATCGGAACGGTCGGTGGAGGGAAACGAAAACCGTCTGGGGTCATTGACGTCGCGCTGATCCAGAGCCTCGTCCGGCATGGAGAAGTCGCAGACTTCGTGGCGGACTACGGTCATCTGGTTGTTGATGAATGCCATCATCTATCTGCCGCAAGTTTTGAACTTGTGGCGCGTCGCTCGAAGGCCCGTTTTGTGGTCGGCCTGTCAGCAACAGTGACCCGCAAGGATGGGCATCATCCGATTATCTTCATGCAATGCGGTCCCGTTCGTCACAAGGTCGATGCAAGAGTGCAGGCTGCCGAGCGTGGTGTGCGTCATCGCGTCCGCGATCGCCCGACAAAGTTCGAATTACCATTGTCTCTGGCATCAGTTGAACGCCCTTCGATGCCCGCAATTTACGCGGCCTTAGCGCAGGACAGCCATAGAAACGACCTCATCTTTGATGACGTCCTCCAGGCGCTTGAGGCGAAGCGCTCACCCATCGTCCTGACCGAGCGAAAGGACCACCTCAATTATCTTCAGAACAGGTTCTCCTCCTTTGTGAAAAACCTCGTCGTCATGCGTGGGGGCATGTCGGCAACCGAGCGTAAACGTGCCGAAACCGGATTGCGCATATCAGGTAACGAAGAACGCCGGATACTCGCGACGGGCCGTTATATTGGCGAAGGGTTCGACGACGCCCGCCTCGACACACTTTTCCTGACCATGCCCATCTCGTGGAAAGGGACATTGGCCCAGTATGTCGGCCGGCTTCATCGCCAGCATGACGGGAAAGCAGACGTTCTCGTTGTCGATTACGTCGATGCCGATGTGCCTGTTCTTGCTCGCATGGCCGCGAAACGGCGCGCGGGATACCGTGCGCTTGGTTACACCATCGAATAGCTGCATCTCTTGCGATCTATCTAAAGATGGAGCCACTCCCTTCGACGAGCGACAGGAAGAGTGCTTTACGAGGTGGTATTATGAGAGCGATCGTCCTCGATTAGGGTTGCTTTTAGGGACTTCCGGCAAAATGCGCCGAGATTTGCCGAATCCACCTTGCGGCTGTCCGGCGACGGGAACCAGCAAAATCGCTCAGCGGCCTTCCTAGGGGCGCTGGAAGGGGTGTCAAAAGGGCCGAAACTTACACAGTTTCTTCCACAGGAACAGAATACATCCTAGATTTATGAATTATTTCAATGTATTATAGCATACATAGCCTGACTCAAAATCAGGTGGGGGAAACATCGTGCTGGTTCGAGTCCGGCCAGGGGCACCATCCGCTTTTCAAGTCATTGTTCTTGTTATATTTCTTTGCGGGTGGGGCAGAGGGTGAGACAATGGCTTGACCGAGTTTCGCGGCGCCGCTCGCGGCCAGTTTCTTCTGCGCTGCCCTGCGCGTATAGACGCGCGCCATGTCCGCATCTTCCCAGCCGAACATCGCCATCAGCTCATGCTCGC
>JASHYD010000020.1 GCA_030043175.1 Xanthobacteraceae bacterium
CGGCCGCACTTCACGGCGAGGACCTAAAGACGATCGGCGTGTTCACGGTCGAGGCCGACCAGTCGATCCCCTTTGTCCTGTCTTATGGAACCTCATTTGAGAATCCGCCGCTGGCGATTGATCCTTTCGACGCACTGGGGCGCACCGAATCTTACTGGCGCCAATGGAGCGATCAGTGTCCTGACGTTGGGCCTTGGACGGAAGCGGTCAAGCGATCGCTTATCACATTGAAGGCTTTGACCTACGCCCCGACGGGCGGGATCGTTGCTGCTGCTACGACGTCGCTGCCAGAGCGCCTCGGTGGTGTCAGAAACTGGGATTACCGCTACTGCTGGCTGCGGGACGCCACATTCACCCTCTTGGCCTTGATGCATCTCGGATACTACGGCGAAGCACGGGCATTCCGAGACTGGCTCATTCGGGCTGTCGCCGGCAGTCCGGAGCAGGTGCAGATTGTCTACGGCGTCGGCGGGGAGCGCTGGCTGCCAGAGATGATCATTCCGTGGCTGGCCGGCTATGAAAATTCCGCGCCAGTGCGAATTGGAAACGCCGCATACCAGCAACTGCAGATCGACATCCTTGGCGAGGTCATTGACGCGATGGCTCAGGCGCGCAAGGGGGGGATGGACATCACCGAGCGCGGCCGCGCCGTACGGCCCGTCGTGTTGGAATACCTGGCAACGGCCTGGCGAGAGCCGGACCACGGAATTTGGGAGGTTCGCGGTGCGACACAACACTTCGTCCATTCGAAAGTTATGGCCTGGGTCGCGTTCGATCGTGCCGCGAATCAATTTTCCGGCGAAGGATCGAGCGAGTCAGCGCAACGCTGGCGCAAGGTCGCTCGCGAAATCCATGCCGAAATCTGCGAGCGCGGTTTTGACCGCGAACTTAACGCTTTCGTGCAGGCCTACGGCTCCAAACGGCTCGACGCAAGTCTCCTACTGATTCCCCTCGTCGGCTTTCTTCCGGTAACCGATCCTCGGGTCCAGGGAACTCTTCGGGCGATCGAGAATAGGCTGCTGATCGACCACGAATTCGTTCTGCGGTACGAAACCGAGAATCCCAGTGATGGCCTCGCCCCGGGTGAAGGTGCTTTTCTGGCCTGCAGCTTTTGGCTGGTCGACAACTACGTATTGCAAGGCCGCTATGCGCAAGCCCGGAGGCTATTCGGCCGTTTGCTCTCGCGCTGCAACGACGTGGGGTTGCTCGCTGAAGAGTTTGATCCAATGACCGGCCGTATGCTGGGAAATTTTCCGCAGGCCTATAGTCACGTCGGCTTAATCAACTCTGCGCTCGGTCTGAGTCGAGAGGGCGGCCCGGCCGAGGAGCGCGCCGAGCCGCAATAGCCGCACGTAACTACCCCTGGCCGTTGCGCGCAATGAAATGGCAAAGCGTACCTGCCCACGGGTCCCCCGAGGCCGCCTTACCCATTGTAGCAAGATGCATACTTCGGCGCCCTTCCGGCGGAGACGCTCGACGATTGTGCGTTGGCGACGAGGGTCGCGGGAGAAACGTGATGGCTCAAAGAGGCTGCTAGGACCGATGTCCGAGATGGGTGCCCCTGAAAGTCAGGCACCCTCGAGCCCTCAACCTTGCTTCAAACAGCCACTACCGGATCGACATTGATGTCGGAGCCTTGCTTGCGTTCAAGAAATCGGCTTCTAGTGACGCGGCGAGCCAGCTGCAAATTATTTATAATCACGGGAGTTTGCGATGGGTGAATTCGACGGCAAGGTCGTGGTCGTTACCGGCGGCAGCCGCGGCATCGGCCAGGCTATTGCGGCGGCCTTTGCGCGCGAGGGCGCGCAGACCGTGCTTGCCGCTTCCTCGGCGCAAAACCTCGCCGTTGCGGCTGGCGCGATTGTCGCGGGTAGCCGACCACGCGTTCTCGAACCAGTGACGGTCGTGGCTGACCTGCGCGAACTCGCCGGCTGCGAAGCTGTCGCCGCCGCGGTGCGCGAGCGCTGCAAGCGCTGCAACATCCTAGTCAATAATGCCGGCGCCACCCAAGCCGGCAACTTCCTCGACCTTCCGGACTCCGCCTGGATCGACGGCTACGCGTTGAAGCTTTTCGGCTGCGTGCGCATGACGCGTTTCCTGTGGCCGATGCTCAAGGAGGCGCAAGGCCATGTGGTGAACATTATCGGCATCGCCGCGCGCACGCCGGGTTCCGATTTTCTGATCGGCGGATCGGTCAACGCCGCGATGGCAAATTTCTCCAAGGGCCTCGCCCAACTTGGCAAGCGCGATGGCGTGAACGTCAATGTCATCCATCCGGGCACGACCGACACCGAGCGCACCCACAAGCTTCTGGCGCAGCGCGCCACTGCGAGCGGGCGTCCAACCGACGAGTTGCACCGCGAAATGCTCGCCAGGGACGGATTGCGCCGCCTCGGTCGCCCGGATGACATCGCGGCGGCGGCACTGTTCCTGTGCGCCGAACGCGCACGCCACATCCAGGGCACCGCCATCGCGGTGGACGGTGGCGCAACACTCGGGTTTTATTAGCACGGCGGATTAATGGGTCTGCGGGCATTCCGCCTTTGTGTTGCCTCGTGGATGACGCGACCGAAGTCGTCGTATCGAAAAAAACGTCGAAATCGGCGCTGCACGTAATCGCTGGATAAGAGCGGACGGATTTCGTCGGCCACTTTGTCGATGGTACCGAAACCAAACCTCAAAGGAGCACATGGCGGTTTTTCCTTTGTGTTCGGCCGGCTAGTCCAGAGTACATGACGAATGACGGACCGTGTGCGGTTGCTCTTGGCTCTCTACGCGCTCCAGTTTGAAAAGCTTGATCGCGTTGAGCCTCCCGATCTTGAGTCTGTCGGCTTCGCTGATGCTCACAACGTCGAACCAATCCGCTGCGTGGTCGATATTTTCGAATGGCCAGTCGGTAGAGAAAAGGATGCGATCGGCACCAATTTCAAGAATCGCGTCGATCAATGACTGGGTTCGGAAGTTCCCTGAGGTCGTGAGATAGAAGTTAGCGTGAAAATAATCGGCGATCTTTTTCCTGGCCGGGTATTTTGGCTTCGCCTTTACCCAGGCATTGCGATTGTCTATACGCCACATGCTGTAAGGCAGCCCCTCACCAAGGTGCCCGAGAATGATGCGCAGTCTTGGATGGTCGTCGAACAGGCCGCAGCCCATCAGCCGCAGGGCGTGTACGGCTGTTTCCTGCGCGAACGCCCAGGTCGGACCGAGCAGCCAGGGATGGCCTTCGTAGATTTGCGCCCAGGCAGGCAGCGGATTGCGGGGATGCAAATAGAACGGCACGTCGAGAGCTTCGACGACTCCCCAGAAAGGCCAATACTGGGGCAGATCATAATAGACGGCGGAATTCACATTGTCGATTTGTGAGAAGCCGTTGACGAGCGCGCCTTTGAACCCTAGCTCCTGGACACAGCGCTGTAGTTCTTTGCTCGCCAGTTCAGGGTCTTGCATTGGCAGCGCGGCGAGCGCCTGGAAACGATCCGGTCGCTTGAGCACCTCCTCGGCCAGAAAATCATTTGCGCGTCGGGCGATTTCGTCGGCTTTTTTCGGATCCGGTATCGCTTGCACGGCCGGCGCGTTAAGAGATAACAGCATCATTTCCATCCCGTGCTGATCCATCAGGCGCAGCCGCCGATCCTGAATATCGAGAATGCGGCTGCGGAGTTCCGGCCAGTGATCGTCGGGAACGAAACCAGCAGAGTCCATTAGGGTCTCGTTGATGGCAAAATGCTCCTCAAGTCCAATCTTGCCTCTCATGTTCCGTGCCCCATGGTGTCGGCTGCGCGATCGGGTTCATGCCGCGATACGGCCACAGGTCCCGCACAAGCGGGGTGGCTGCGATACGGACGATCGTATCGCTGCGAAAGCACGAATGTCGGCACGTCGCGCTCTTTTAAGCGCGCGTCACGCGGACCGTAGACAACGCTCGCATAGCTATCTCCGTGTCTCCGTCGTGCTCTCCGAATGAACCCGGGTCAACCCGCCCGCAGCGCTCCGGCGCGATCGCCGGGACGCGGGACTCACTTACGGTACTGTTCGCTGCTGACCCTCTCCAGCCAATCGGCCACACGCCCGTTCACTTCCTGAATTGCGATATCCTGGGTGGGTGGCCCCATGCCAGCGCGCGCCACCCGCCGGAAGTCACACCACAAATGCACCACCCCGACCAAGCCGCTAAAATCGCCATGATCTTACCAACGGGGCGATAAATGCGGCGTAGGCCCAGTAATGCTCTCGTGCACTCGCTCAATTCACCTCCGCCTTTGGCGTTTGCGCAAGAGCATGCCTATGTTCATGTTGCGACTCCGTCGAGGGAGGTATGCTCATGGATGCGCCGAACAAGGAATTTGCGCTTGCGGGGAGCCTCGAAGAGCTGAAGGCCAAGGGGCGGCTCGTTGTGCACGGTGGCCATCGTCCCATTTTGGTCGTCTATGATCGCGGGCGCGTCTTCGCCCTAGACAATCGTTGCCCGCACATGGGGTTTCCACTTGAACGCGGCAGCGTCGAAGACGGCATCTTGACCTGTCATTGGCACCACGCCCGTTTCGATCTCGAAAGCGGTTGCACCTTCGACCTGTGGGCGGACGACGTACCGATTTGCCCGGTCGAGATACGCAACGGCGACGTCTGGGTGAAGACCACGTTCGGTCATGGCGATCCGGCCGCGCACTGGCATCGGCGGCTCATCGACGGCCTCGGGCACGACATTGGGCTCGTCATTGCCAAGGCCGTGTATGGTCAGGTGGCGGCCGACGTATCGTATACTGACATTGTGCGGCAGGCTGTACTGTTCGGAGTGCAAAACCGCGACGGCTGGAGCGTGGGTCTTACGATCTTGACGGCGCTAGCCAATCTCCTGCCCTTTCTTTCAGATGAGGACGCTTATCTCGCGCTATTCCACGGTGCACGCCGCGTGGCGGCGGACTGCGATGGCGAGGCGCCGCGGCGGGAGCGGACACCACTTGGGGGCCGACCGGAGCCGGCCGCGCTTAAGCGCTGGCTGCGGCGTTGGACAAGGGTGCGCCATCGCGAGGCGGCCGAGCGCACCCTGCTCACGGCGATTGCGGCCGATTTCTCGCCGGCTATGCTCGCCGATGTGCTCCTCGCCGCCGAGACCGAGCGGGTGTTCGCCGACACCGGACATTCGCTCGATTTTATCAACAAGGCATTCGAGTGCCTCGACCTGATTGGGTGGCAGCACGCGGCGGCTATTCTGCCGACTTTGGTCGGCCAGATGGTCGCGGCGCGCGGCGCCGAGGAAACGACCGCCTGGCGCCAGCCAGTCGATCTTGTTGCGCTGTGTGACGAAGCATCCGGTCAGCTGCCGGCGTTGTTTGCTGCCGCCCGCCCCCGTCACGGCTGGTCGGATCACGCGGCGCTGGCTCGAGAGCTCCTCGGTGATGATCCGGCCCGGATCGTTGACGCGCTGAAGGTGGCAATCCACGCAGGCGCGGCCCCTGCGGACCTCGGCCGATCGCTTGCCTACGGGGCAGCACTTCGGGTGGCGCGTTTCGGCAATGCCAATGAGCACTCCGATTGGGAGACAGCGCACCACGTCTTCACCTACGCCAACGCGCTCGACCGGACGCTCGAGCGGATCGGGACCGCCGACGCCGACCGTTACTCCACGGCCGTGCGCGGCGTCCTGCACGGAGCGATGGCGCTCTACCTTACGCGCTATCTGAATGTGCCGCCGGCCCGCCTCCCGGGCGAGCGCGGCGGTGAGCTCGACGACCTGCCTCGCGACGCAGAGACGATCCGCGCGAGATTACTCGACACGCTTGACCGTCAGCGACAGGTTGATCTCGCGGCGAGACTGGTGGCACGGCATCTCACGCTTGGCCATTCGTCGCAGGCGCTGATCGCCACACTCGCGCGTGCGGTGCTGCGCGAAGATGCTGGCTTCCACGCCTACCAGATGCTGGAGGCGGGAGTCCGGCAGTTCGCCGCCTGGGGCAACACTGACGAGGGTCGGCACATCCTCATTGCCGTTGCTCGCTATCTCGCGGCCCATTCACCGACCGAACGCGCGGCGCTGCAGACCGCCGACGTCGCCCGGCGGTTGATGCGGGGCGGCGAGCTGCACCTGGAAGCTGGGGCATCGTAAAGATGCCAGCGCATCCAGCGTTTCGGCGTCGGGTGGGGGCGATAGTTTGAGGCGCTGCGCTCGCTAGACGCGATCGCCATGATGCCTTTGTTCGGCGAACGAGCCAGATCTCTCAGTGCCGACCTTCGTTGATGCCATTGCCGCGCGCAATCAGCTTTGCCTTTCGCGCCGAGTTCTCATCTTGCCGGGCAAATGAAGGTTTGGCTCGGCAATCTACCCCGGTCCTTGCCTCTGCACTGGCCTGGACAATTCGATCGGGGTGCCGCGTCCCATCTGCTTGCACTGCGTATAGACCCATTGCGCGATAGCGAGATCGGCGGCCGCAGTCCCGTTGTTGTTAGCGTGAAAGGTGACCTGCGCGTCATCGGTGCGGCCCGCGAAAGTCCCATTGAGGATCTCTCCGAGATCATGGATCTTATCCCAACTGATAACACTACGCTCGATAGGGCCGTAAAGACCTGCCTGGCGTTCACTTAGCACCGATTCCCGCCAGTTCGCGACGATGAAATCCGCGCGCCTTGCCGTTTCGTCGTCGCTCTCACGTCGTCCCTCATTGAGCCAGCCGCCCTGCACAAGAGCGCTGTTCGAGCCAACCACCGTCACGATGTGCTGCCCAGGCTCGATCCATGCGCCGTCGAACACTGGCACGTTGGAGTTCGTCGCGCAGATCACCACGTCGGCGCCGCGCATGACCTCCGGGGCGCTGTCGACCGGAACGAATTCGGCGTCGATCAGCTTCGCCATGCGCGCGCAGAACCGTTCGCGGTTGTCGGCGTTGCGGCTAAAGACCTTGTAGGTCTCAATGGCGCATTCGTTCTGTAGTGCCAAGACTTTGTGCAGGGCTTGCCCCCCGCTGCCAAAGAGGCCAGCCACCTTTGCGTTGCGGCGCACGAGATGACGAAATCCGACGCCGCTCGTGGCAGCGGTGCGCAGCGCCATCAGGCTTGAAATCCGACATGTCGTTCCGCAATCTCGCCAATCATTATGCATTGCAGCACTGCGGTTTGCGAGTTCCAAAGCAGATAGACTGGATGTTCGCGATACGGGTAATCTTGCTCCGCCGTGTCGAAGGTGACGCTTTCGCCTCGGGTTAGCGAACCGATAACGCCGAGGCCATCGACGCCACCGGGAAAACTGGAGATTCTCACGTTGCGATGGGAATGCACCCGCCGGCGCGGCGCGTTGATGAGCGGGAAGTCTTGCGCCTCGCGGTAACCCTGCTCGACAAGGTCGATGGCCTTGCCGATGTCGATGACGTCGGTGATCTCGTGCGGTCGCAGCAGCAGCACATCGTAGTTGCCTTCTTGCATGCCTTGCCTCACATCCAGCCCGGACTCGGACGCTCTAGACGCAACACCGGACCGCCGTCGCCGCATCGTTGGCCGACTTACCACGACGAGGTCGGGGCACAGAGCGGAGAAAATTTGTCGTCGACTATACGCGATATCGGAAACGGGAAGCGGACAACTGTGCTCGTCAGCCGGTCTTCCAGACCCGCGATCTGTGGCAAGGTCGGGCCTATATGCGCTGTTGTCGGCGAACACTGGTCGCCTGTCCGTCGCGTCAGATCTGCCTCGATCTTCGCCGTCCCAAAGGTCGGCTTTAATCCGCGCGCGCCGGCGAATGCGATATGGCGGCACCCGCAGCGCGGCGTTGTGCGGCAGGGACGGCTGCCGCGCGACGCTCGATGAGGCAGCGAAGCGTAAAACGCGCATGACGCCGAGCTCACCGTCGAAAAGGAGAATGCGTAGTTCGATGGCCGACGACGTGGCGACCAGTCGTTGTTGCGTCAATCGCATCGTATGCCTCGATGTTGCCTACGACAGTAGGGCTGCGGCTGTTGCCGGCGCTCTGATCCGATCTTGGGATGCTCAGGACGCGAGCCAAATGCGGGTTCGCCGCTTTGATGGGCCACCGTCAAGCTACGAATCTGGCGCTTTCTACAAACGTGAACTGCCACTATTGTTGTGCTTCATCTCCGAGTTTGACGAGCCGTTCGAAGCCCTCGTCATCGACGGCTACGTGTGGCTTGATGCCAACCACTTGCCCGGACTCGGCGGACACCTGTTCTCAAGCTTGGGGCGATCCACCCCGGTGATCGGCATCGCGAAAACGCGGTATCGTAACGACACCTGGTCGATCGCGGTGCTCCGCGGCGAGAGCCGATGGCCGCTCTTTGTCACGTCTGCGGGTATTCAAGCAAGAGGAGCTGCAGAATGTGTCTGTCGTATGCGTGGCGACTACCGCATCCCAACGATCCTGAACCTTGTCGACCGTGTCGCTCGCGAAGGATTAGCACGACATGATTGACGTGATCCGCGTCGGGCCCACGCGAGCACGACCAACGCTATCGCGCTGTGCTGGTCGAAATTGGCAAGCTTGCGGTGGAGGTTGCCACAGCGGCGCCACCAGCACTAATGCTGTGCTACGTCCGCGGCACCTCCCATTCCAGCCCGAGGCTGGCGGGCTGTTTCGCCAGACCGCGTCCGCGGGAAATCCGACGTCGATTGGCGAGCCGCTATTTCGATTGGGTGTTGTCGGAATGGTACTCGCAGAGCTTACTCACAGGGGTCATCTGCCGCCGGGAGAGTGTAGCCGCAGCGTCCTCCAGAGTTAAGGTAATGCTGTTTCCAGTGCGCTCTCGAAGGCTCACGGTCCGCTGTTCTGATTCGCGGCGCCCGACCACGGCGACCACAGG
The DNA here is from genome assembly GCA_030043175.1 of Xanthobacteraceae bacterium. The sequence continues at coordinate 8,802 of JASHYD010000020.1, forward strand.
AATGCTCGCCTCGTGCGCAGCCACGATCCTGCGGGAAAGGGTTTCGGCACCACCCGACAGGACGGCGCGGATGGCGCAGGCGGCGAGTGCCTGAAGCACCTCTGCAGCGTAGACC